>NZ_JBFBJB010000004.1:0-260787 GCF_040685895.1 Streptomyces sp. NPDC088124
CCCGTCCAGGCGCCCGTTGCCCGGACCTCCTGGGTCCGGGCGGCGCGCCTCTCGTACCAACCTGCGTACAGCGGCCCACAGGGCTACTCGGCGGACGTGCCGCCCGACTTCGCCACCGGCTTGCGCAGCGCGATGTTCAGCTCGCGCAGCCGCGACTCGTCCAGCTGCGTCGGCGCGCCCATCATCAGGTCCTGCGCGTTGCCGTTGAGCGGGAAGGCGATCGTCTCGCGGATGTTCGGCTCGTCCGCCAGCAGCATGACGATCCGGTCCACGCCCGGGGCGATGCCGCCGTGCGGCGGGGCGCCGAGGCGGAATGCCTTGAGCATGCCCGCGAACTCGTGCTCCACCGTCTCCCGGTCGTACCCCGCGATCTCGAACGCCTTGAGCATCAGCTCCGGTTCGTGGTTACGGATCGCGCCGGACGACAGCTCGATGCCGTTGCAGACGATGTCGTACTGCCACGCCAGAATGTCCAGCGGGTCCTTCGACTCCAGGTCGTCCAGGCCGCCCTGGGGCATCGAGAACGGGTTGTGCGAGAAGTCGATCTTCCCCGTCTCCTCGTCCTTCTCGTACATCGGGAAGTCGACGATCCAGCAGAACCGGAAGACGCCCTCGTCGAAGTGGCCGGCGCGCTTCGCGGCCTCGACCCGTACCGCGCCCATGATCTTGGAGACCTCGTCGAAGGCGCCCGCGCCGAAGAAGACCGCGTGTCCCGGGACCAGCGCCAGCCGCTCCGTGAGGACCTTGACGTCCGTCTCCGTCAGGAACTTGGCGATCGGGCCCGCCAGCGCGCCGTCCTCGCCGACCCGGACCCAGGCCAGGCCCTTCGCGCCGTGCTCGACCGCGTACTCACCGAGGCCGTCGAAGAACTTCCGCGACTGCCCGGCCGTGTCCGGCACCGGCAGCGCCCGTACGTGCTTGCCCGCGAACGCCTTGAACTCGGAGCCCTCGAAGACGTCGGAGATGTCGACCAGTTCGAGGTTGGCCCGCAGGTCGGGCTTGTCGTTGCCGTATTTCAGCATCGACTCGCGGAACGGGATGCGCGGGAACGGCGAGGTGACATGACGGCCGCCGCCGAACTCCTCGAACAGCTCCGTCATCAGCTTCTCGATCGGCCGGAAGACGTCCTCCTGCTCGACGAAGCTCATCTCGACATCGAGCTGGTAGAACTCGCCGGGCGAGCGGTCCGCGCGCGCGTCCTCGTCGCGGAAGCAGGGCGCGATCTGGAAGTAGCGGTCGAAGCCCGAGATCATCAGGAGCTGCTTGAACTGCTGCGGCGCCTGGGGCAGCGCGTAGAACTTGCCCGGGTTCAGCCGCGAGGGGACGACGAAGTCGCGGGCGCCCTCGGGGGACGTCGCGGTGAGGATCGGCGTCGCCATCTCGTTGAAGCCGAGGGCGGTCATCTTGTGCCGGATCGCGGAGACCACGGCCGTGCGCAGCAGGATGTTGCGGTGCATGCGCTCGCGGCGCAGGTCGAGGAAGCGGTACTCCAGGCGCCGCTCCTCGTTGACCCCGTCCTCCGCGTTGACCGTGAACGGCAGCGGCCCGGCCGCGCCGAGGATCTCGACCTCGGAGACCTCGATCTCGATCTCGCCGGTCGGCAGCTCCGGGTTCACGTTCTCGGCACCGCGCGCGGAGACCGTGCCGTCGATACGGACGACGGTCTCCTTCGTGAGCTTCGACAGCTCGTCGTTGGCGGGCGTGCCCGGGCGGGCGACGAGCTGCACCAGACCGTAGTGGTCACGGAGATCGATGAAGAGGATGCCGCCCAGGTCTCGGCGATTGTGCAGCCAGCCGCTCAGCCGGACGTCGGCGCCGACGTCGGAGGCGCGGAGCTCGCCGCAGGTGTGGGACCTGTACCGGTGCATCGTCGTTTCATCCAGTCTTGGCAGTCGGAGTGGGCAGAGGCGGAGCGGGACCCCCGTGGCGTGCGCGACGCATGCGGGAGACATGCGCATGATGCGCCGGGCGCCACCGGTTGGCCAAACCGGTTTGGCCGAAACGGTTCGGGAAAACCGGTTCGGAAAAACCCGCTGGGCCATAACAGGCTACCGCCCGTGTCCGACACCGCCCTCAGTGGCGTTCGCTCCGCACATATTCATAAAGTGGGGCAATGCGAACCGAGGATGTCCTGGCCGCGATCGGGACCGGCCTGTGGCGCTGGGACCTCGCGTCCGGGGCGGTCACCCTCGACGCCCAGGCCGCCCGGCTCTTCGGCTGGCCCGCGGAGCCCCTGAAGACCACGAGGGCCGCGGTCCGCGCCCGCCTCCACCCCGTCGACTGGAACGAGATCGAGGGCGTCGTACGCCTCGCCGTCGCCGAGTCCACCCCCGCCGAGGTCCGGCTGCGCGTCATGGACGGCCGGAGCCGGGTGGTCCGTACGGTACGGAGCCGGGCCAGGCCCGTCGTCACCAGCCGCCCCGGCGGGGACGAGGAACTCGAACTGTTCGGTACGGTCCAGGAGGTCACCGAGCCGCGCCCGGGCACCGCCGGCGGCAGCCCGATCACCGGCGACTGGCGCCGCTCCCGCGAGGCGTTCCTGCTGGACGCGGGGCGGGCGCTGGCCGAGGCGCGCTCCACCACCGAGGTCCTGCGGGTCGCCGCGTCCCTCTCCATGCCCGGTTTCTCGCCGGACGGGCTCGCGGTCTTCGGCGTCTCCGGCAGCCGCTCCGGCGGTCCCTCGGGCCGGCGGCTGCGGATCATCGGGCACCACGGGCACGACGCCGCGGCCGTGGTCCCGTTCGAGGAGATGTCGCTCGACACCGACTATCCCGCCGCCGAGGCCATCAGGACCGGCCGCGCCATCTATCTGCCGACACCGGAGTCGTACGCGGACCGGTACCCCGCCACCTGGCAGTACGTGCGGCGCTTCGGCCGCCACTCCTGGGCGTTCATCCCGCTGATCGTGGCGGGCCGCACCCTCGGCACGTGGATGGCCGCCTTCACACACCGTGTCGTCTTCTCGCCGGACGAGCGCTCCGTACTGACGACGGTCGCGCGGATGCTGGCGCAGGCCCTGGCCCGCGCCGAGGCCACCGAGTCCGAGCACGAGCTGTCGATCGGCCTCCAGCGCTCGATGATGCCGCGGCTGGGACCGGACATCCCGGGGATGTCGATCGCGGCGCGTTACGTGCCGACCGGCGGCGGCCTCCAGGTGGGCGGCGACTGGTACGACATGATCCCGCTGCCGGACGGACAGCGCGACGACCGGTCGGGCGGACGGTTCGCCCTGGTCATCGGCGATGTGCAGGGCCATGACGTGCATGCGGCCGGGCTGATGGGACAGCTCAGGATCGCGCTGCGGGCGTACGCCGCGGAGGGGCACGGCCCCGACGCGGTGCTCTCTCGGGCCTCCCGCTTCCTGGCCGGGCTCCAGCACTACCCGGGGCCGGACGGCGGCGGCCCCCCGCACGGCACGGCCGGCGAGCCGGGCGGGCCGGCCGGGATCTTCGCGGGGGACGCGGAGTACGGCGGCGTCCCCGACGCCCTGCCCGGGCCGCGCTTCGCGACCTGCCTCTACCTGGAGGTCGACCCGGAGACGGGCACCCTCGACATCGCCCGCGCGGGCCACCCGGACCCGGTGATCCGCACGGCCGACGGCACCGCCGTCATCCGGCAGACCGCGGGCGGGCTGCCCCTCGGGATCGAGGCCGACTCCGACTATCCGACGACCCGGCTCCAGCTCGGCCCCGGTGAGCTGCTGATGCTCTGCACGGACGGGCTGATCGAGACGGGCGGGCACGACCTCGCGACGGGGTGGGCGCGGCTGCGCCAGGTACTGGAGCGGCCGACCGACGCCGCCGTGGCGGACGACGGCGCGGTGACGGACGACGGCCCGGTGACGGACGACGGCCCGGTGACGGACGACACGGACGACACCGCCGTGGCGGACGGCGGCGCCGAGCTGGAGCGGCTGGCCGACGCGCTGGTGCGGGCCGTGCACGGCCCGACCTCGCACCACACGACCGGACCGCTCGCCGACCGCCGCGAGGACGACATCGCGCTCCTGCTGCTCGCCCGGGACCGGGCGGCGCCGTCCTCCCGTACCGCCAGGACGCCCGCCCGCAGGACCGCGCTGACCATCGCGCAGGCGGAACCGGAGCGGATCGGGGACGCCCGGCGCCAGCTCCGTGACCTGCTGCACGACTGGGCGGACGCCGAGCAGGTGGACTCGGCGGAGCTGATGGTCTCCGAGATACTGACCAACGTGCTCGTCCACACGGACGGTGACGCGCTGCTGGTGACGGAGGCGCGGGGCGAGCGCGGAGCGCGCCGGCTGCGCATCGAGGTCGCGGACACCAGCGACGACCTGCCGCACCGCAGACGCCCCGGCGAGCTGGCGTCCAGCGGGCGCGGGCTGGTGCTGATGGAGATCCTGGCGGACGCGTGGGGGGTCGACCCGCGGGGCGAGGGGAAGTGCATCTGGTTCGAGCTCTACGAAGACGGCGGCGCGGACGGCGGAGGCGGCGCGGAGGAGCCGGAGGAGCCCGCGGCGTAACGTTCCCGCGCCTCGGAGAGGACCCCGAACGCGGCGGCCGTCAGCGGTACGGCGAGCAGCATGCCCAGAATCCCGGCGACGCTCGCGCCCGCCGTGATCGCCAGCATCACCACGGCGGGATGCATCTGCACCGTACGGCTCTGGATCATCGGCTGGAGCAGATGCCCCTCCAGCACCTGCACGGCGAGCACCACCCCGAGCGCCCACAGCCCGATCACCCACCCCCGGTCGACGACGGCGACCAGCACGGCGACGGCACCGGAGATCGCGGCGCCGAGGTACGGGATGTACGCGCCGACGAAGACCAGCGCCCCGAGCCCGACCGCGCCGGGCACCCGCAGGATCAGCAGGCCGACGGTGATGCAGACCGCGTCGATGAACGCGATCAGGGTCGTCCCGCGCATGAAGCCCTGGACGGCCCCGAAGGCGCGGCGCGCCATCACCTCCAGGGCCCGCCCGCCCGTGCCCGGGACGAACGCCCGCAGCGCGCGGGCGGCGCGGGACGCGTCCCGCAGGAAGAAGAAGACCAGCAGCAGCGCGAGGACCGCGGTGGCGATCAGCTCCCCGACGACGCTGATCCCGGTGAGGACACCGGAGGCGGCGGTGGCGCCGAACTTCCCGACGAGGTCCTTGGCGTTCTTCGCCAGATCCGCCAGCGAGGTCCCGGCGGCCCCGCCGAAGTGCCTGCTGATCTGCTCGCCGGCCTGGCGCAGCGAGGCGACGATCTGGTCCCCGGTGTCGACGAGCGCGCTGACGACGATGTACGCGGCGCCGCCGACCACGGCCACGATGGCGACACAGGTCAGGCCGGCGGCGAGCGACGCGTTCAGCCGCATCGCGACGAGCCGGCGGTAGAGGGGGCCGAGCAGGGCGGTGCCGAGCAGGGCGAGCAGGACGGGGGTGACGGCCGTCTTGAAGGTGACGCACAGCCAGATCGCGACGGCCCCGACCCCCGAGACCAGCAGCGCCACCCCGCACCACGCGGCGAGGCGCCGGGCGCTCTCGGGGAGGAGGGGTTTCGGCGGCGTCGGCACCCACCCAGCCGACCACGGCCGCCCGGTCCTGTCCTGCGCTGCCCCGCCGCCCGGGTGACGCGCCGTCACCCGGGCCGGCGAGGCGCCGCGGGCCGGGCCCTGCGGGCTTACACCTGCGGGCTTGCGCCTACGTGCTTACGCCTACTTGCTTACGCCTTCGCGGCGGGGACCACACCCAGGCGGCCCGCCTGGAAGTCCTCGAAGGCCTGCTTCAGTTCGGCGTGACTGTTCATCACGAACGGCCCGTAGTGCGCCATCGGCTCCCGGATCGGCTGCCCGCCGAGGAGCACGACCTCCAGGTCCGGCGTGTGCCCGTCCTGCGTCGTGTCGGCCCGTACGGTGAGCGAGCCGCCCGCGCCGAAGATCGCCGTCTGGCCCGTACCGACCGGCCGCCGCTCGGTGCCGACCGCGCCGCGGCCGGCCAGGACGTACGCGAGGCCGTTGAAGTCCTCGCGCCACGGCAGCGTCACCTCGGCGCCGGGGCGCAGCGTGGCGTGGACCATCGTGATCGGGGTGTGGGTGACGCCGGGGCCCTCGTGGCCGTCGAGCGCGCCCGCGATCACGCGCAGGAGCGCGCCGCCGTCGGGTGACGTCAGCAGCTGGACCTGGCCGCCGCGGATGTCCTGGTAGCGCGGGTCCATCATCTTGTCGGACGCCGGGAGGTTCACCCAGAGCTGGAGGCCGTGGAAGAGCCCGCCGGAGGTGACGAGGGACTCCGGCGGCGCCTCGATGTGCAGCAGCCCGGAGCCCGCGGTCATCCACTGGGTGTCGCCGTTCCGGATGGTCCCGCCGCCACCGTTGCTGTCCTGGTGTACGAACGTGCCGTCGATCAGGTACGTGACCGTCTCGAAGCCGCGGTGCGGGTGCCAGGGGGTGCCCTTCGGCTCTCCCGGGGCGTACTCCACCTCACCCATCTGGTCCATCATGATGAACGGGTCGAGGTGCTTGTAGGCGATCCCGGCGAACGCGCGGCGCACCGGGAAGCCCTCGCCCTCGAAACCGCTCGGCGCGGTCGTCACGGTCAGCACGGGGCGGGCCACGGCGTCGGCCGGAGCCGCCACCCGGGGCAGGGTCAGCGGGTTTTCGACGGTCACTGCGGGCATGACGGCCTCCTCAGGCTCTCGCTCCCAATTTAGTTGAACAGTGAACATCTGGCAAGCCGCGACGTATTCCCGGCCGCCTCCGGGGAGCGCGCCGACGTCAGCACGAAGGGCCCGTACCGATGCGGTACGGGCCCTGATTCCAGTCCGGGGAGCGGCGCTCAGCCGCGCGACGCACGGCCGCGCGGCGCTCAGCCGTACATGCGGCGCATCGCGAAGTCCACCATCTGCTCGACCGCCTTCGCGTCGAACACCATCCGGTGCTCACCCTCCATGTCGAGCACGAAGCCGTACCCCGTGGGCAGCAGGTCGATCACCTCCGCGCCGGTGATCACGAAGTACTTCGACTCCTTGCCCGCGTACCGCCGCAGCTCCTTGAGCGTGCTGAACATGGGGATCACCGGCTGCTGCGTGTTGTGCAGCGCCAGGAACCCGGGGTTGTCGCCCCGCGGGCAGTACACCTTCGACGTCGCGAAGATCTGCTGGAAGTCCTCGGCCTGGAGCGACCCCGTCGTGAACGCCCGCACGGCGTCACCGAGCGACGGAGGCGACGGTTCCGGATACAGCGGCTGCTCGCCGTACCCGCCCGCGCCCGCGCCGCCCATCGGCTGCTGCTGCGGGTGCGCGTACTGCTGCTGAGCGCCCATGTTCTGGTCGTAGCCGTACATGGACGCAAGAGTACTGAGGAATGGCGCCACCGGGGGCCCCGTCTACCGCGTCACATTGGCCCGCCGGCCCCCGGTACGGGGTTGCATCTTATTACCGATGGGTAGCATCATCGATAGCTACCAACCGGTACTGGCACACGCATGAGGGATCTGCCTCCTGCCTTCCCGATCCTTACGGAGTCGTCGCCATGGGGCACTACAAGTCGAATCTCCGCGACATCGAGTTCAACCTCTTCGAGGTCCTCGGGCGCGACAAGCTGTACGGGACCGGCCCGTTCGCCGAGATGGACGTCGAGACCGCCAAGAGCATCCTCGAAGAGGTCACCCGCCTCGCGGAGAACGACCTCGCGGAGTCGTTCGCCGAGGCCGACCGCACCCCGCCGGTGTTCGACCCGGAGACCAACACCGCGCCGGTCCCGGCCGCCTTCCGGAAGAGCTACCAGGCGTACATGGACTCCGAGTACTGGCGGCTCGGCCTCCCGGAGGAGATCGGCGGCACAACCTCCCCGCGCTCCCTGATCTGGGCCTACGCGGAGCTGCTGCTCGGCGCCAACCCGGCCGTCTGGATGTACTCCTCGGGCCCGGCCTTCGCCGGCATCCTCTTCGAGGAGGGCAACGAGGCCCAGAAGAAGGCCGCCGCGATCGCCGTCGAGCGGCAGTGGGGCTCCACGATGGTCCTCACCGAGCCGGACGCGGGCTCGGACGTCGGCGCGGGCCGCACGAAGGCCGTCGAGCAGGAGGACGGCAGCTGGCACATCGAGGGCGTGAAGCGCTTCATCACCTCCGGTGAGCACGACATGTCGGAGAACATCCTCCACTACGTCCTCGCCCGCCCCGAGGGAGCCGGACCGGGCACCAAGGGGCTGTCGCTCTTCCTCGTACCGAAGTACGAGTTCGACTGGGAGACCGGCGAACTGGGCGAGCGCAACGGCGTCTACGCCACGAACGTCGAGCACAAGATGGGCCTCAAGGCGTCCAACACCTGCGAGCTGACCTTCGGCGACCGCCACCCCGCCAAGGGCTGGCTGATCGGCGACAAGCACGAGGGCATCCGCCAGATGTTCCGCATCATCGAGTTCGCGCGGATGATGGTCGGCACGAAGGCGATCGCCACCCTCTCCACCGGTTACCTGAACGCCCTGGAGTACGCCAAGGAGCGCGTCCAGGGCCCCGACCTGGCGCAGTTCATGGACAAGGCCGCGCCCAAGGTCACCATCACGCACCACCCCGACGTACGCCGCTCGCTGATGACGCAGAAGGCGTACGCGGAAGGCATGCGCGCCCTGGTGATGTACACCGCCTCGGTGCAGGACGAGATCGCGCTCAAGGAGGCCGAGGGCGAGCCCGCCAAGGCGCTGCACGGCCTCAACGACCTGCTGCTGCCGATCGTGAAGGGGTACGGCTCCGAGCGGTCGTACGAGCAGCTCGCGCAGTCCCTCCAGATCTTCGGCGGCTCCGGGTACCTCCAGGAGTACCCGGTCGAGCAGTACATCCGCGACGCCAAGATCGACACCCTCTACGAGGGGACGACGGCGATCCAGGGCCAGGACTACTTCTTCCGGAAGATCGTCCGCGACCAGGGCCAGGCGCTGAACACCCTCTCCGAGGAGATCAAGACGTTCCTCGCGGTCGGCACGGGCGGTACGGAGCTGGCCCCGGCCCGCGAGGCGCTCGCCAAGGCCGCCGCCGACCTGGAGGCGATCGTCGGCGCCATGCTGGCCGATCTCACGGCGACGGACAAGGACGTCAGGAACATCTACAAGGTGGGCCTCAACACCACGCGCCTGCTGATGGCTTCGGGCGACGTCGTCGTCGGCTACCTGCTGCTGCGCGGCGCCGCCGTGGCCGTGGAGAAGCTGGAGACGGCCTCCTCCAAGGACGTCGCGTTCTACCAGGGCAAGATCGCGGCGGCGAAGTTCTTCGCGGCGAACGTGCTGCCGGGCGTCGCGACCGAGCGGGCGCTCGCCGAGTCCGTGGACAACTCGCTGATGGAGCTGGACGAAGCGGCGTTCTGAGCGGCTCCGCCACCCGGCCCCGGCAGGGCACCTCGTCGCGCGCCGCGCGGGAGGTGCCCTGCCGCACATGGTGCGAGAGGTGCCCTGCCGCACGTGGTGCGAGGGGTGCCCCGCGCGTGCGCAACGGGAGGCGCCCGGCGGGAGGCGCCTCCCGCGGCACTGGCAGGGCCGGTTGTCGGACCCCGTCGTTAGGGTTGAGGGCATGAGCACTTCCTCCCGCTTCGACCGCGGCCACACCGACGACCTCATGTCCTACCTCGCGGCCAGCCCGTCGCCGTACCACGCGGTGGCGAACGCCGCGGCGCGCCTGGAGAAGGCGGGCTTCCGCCAGGTGCGGGAGACGGACGCCTGGGACGGGGCGAAGGGCGGCCGGTTCGTGGTGCGCGGCGGCGCGCTCATCGCCTGGTTCGTCCCGGAGGGCGCCGAGCCGCACACCCCGTTCCGGATCGTCGGCGCGCATACGGACTCGCCCAACCTGCGGGTGAAGCCCCTGCCGGACACCGGCTCGTACGGCTGGCGCCAGATCGCGGTGGAGGTGTACGGCGGGACGCTGCTCAACACCTGGCTCGACCGCGATCTGGGGCTCGCGGGCCGGGTCAGCCTGCGCGACGGCTCGCACCGGCTGGTCAATGTCGACCGCGCGCTGCTGCGCGTCCCGCAACTCGCCGTCCACCTCGACCGCTCGGTCAACACGGACGGCCTGAAGCTGGACAGACAGCGGCACATGCAGCCGATCTGGGGCCTCGGGGAGGCCCAGGAGGGCGATCTGATCCGCTTCGTCGCGCGCGAAGTGGGCGTGACGGCCGAGGAGATCACCGGCTGGGACCTGATGCCGGGCGCCATCGAGCCGCCGTCGTACCTCGGCCGGGACCGCGAGCTGGTGGCCGGCCCCCGGATGGACAACCTGCTGTCGGTGCACGCGGGCACGGCGGCGCTGGCCGCGGTCTCGTCGGAGGCCGGCGCCGGCTCCGGCAAGCCGCTGCCGTACATCCCGGTGCTCGCCGCCTTCGACCACGAGGAGAACGGCTCGCAGTCGGACACCGGCGCCGAGGGCCCCCTGCTCGGCACGGTCCTGGAGCGTTCGGTGCTCGCCCGCGGGGGGACGTACGAGGACCGCGCGCGGGCCTTCGCCGGCACGGTCTGCCTGTCGTCGGACACCGGCCACGCCGTCCACCCCAACTACGCCGAGCGCCACGACCCGACGCACCACCCGCGCGCCAACGGCGGCCCGATCCTCAAGGTCAACGTGAACATGCGGTACGCGACGGACGGCAGCGGCCGGGCCGTGTTCGCCGCCGCGTGCGAGAAGGCGGGCGTGCCCTGGCAGTCGTTCGTCTCCAACAACGCCATGCCGTGCGGTACGACGATCGGCCCGATCACCGCCGCCCGCCACGGCATCCAGACCGTCGACATCGGTGTGGCCATCCTGTCGATGCACAGCGCGCGCGAGCTGTGCGGCGCGGACGACCCGTACCACCTGGCGAACGCGCTGGTGGCCTTCCTGGAGGGCTGAGCCCCGGTACGCGATCCGGGGACGTACGCGCCGCGGGAGTGGCCGCGCCGGTCAGGGGTACCCGAGTGGGCGAAGGAAACCCGGCACGACACGACTCCTGTGAAGAGGCGGGACCCATGGGCATAGGCGGATGCATCACACTCATCGCGGTCGGCGCGATCCTGACCTTCGCGACCGACTGGGAACTCGACAGCGTCAACCTGGACCTGGTCGGCGTGATCATGATGGTGGTCGGCATCATCGGCACCGCCGTCATGACCAGCATCGCCCGCCGCCGCAGGGCGGTCGTCACCCCGGTCGCCCCGACCGTCGTGGACCGGGACGACCGCTTCTGACCGGCCCCGCCGCGTCGCGGGGACCGACGCGTCGCGGGGGCCGACGCGTCGCGGGGGCCGACCGGCCTACGCGTCGAGTCCGGCGAGGACAAGCCCGAGACGGTTCGTCCCCGTGTCGTCGATCACGACCGGAACACCCCAGTCCTGCTGGTGGACATGGCAGGCCGGGTACTCGTTCAGCGGGTCGTCGTCGCAGGAGGCCGCCATCGCGGAGACGTGCAGCACCCCCTCCGGGACGCCGTCGGCCAGCACCAGATCGCGGCTGAGGTCCGTACCGGCGCCGCCGCCCTCCAGCAGCAGTTCCGGCGGGGTCGCCGAGACCAGCAGCCGGGTGGACGGGCCGTAACGGGTGTCGAGCTTCTGCCCGTTCGGCGCCGTGAAGACGACGTCCAGCCGCAGCGCGCCCGGCGCGACCTCGGTCGCCGCCCGCTGCGTACGGTGCGCGACGGACTCCACACGCACCGCCTCCTCGGGCAGCCGCAGCCGCGTCAGCCGGTGCCGCGCGGACTCGACCACCACGATGTCCTCGCCCACCAGGACGGCGTCGCTCGGCTCGCGCAGATCGGTGGCGAGCGTGGTCACCTCGCCGGTCACGCGGTCGTAGCGGCGCAGCGCGTGGTTGTACGTGTCGCAGACCGCGACCGAGCCGTCGGGCAGGGCGGTGACCCCCAGCGGGTGCTGGAGCAGGGCCTGGGCGGCGGCGCCGTCGCGGTGCCCGAAGTCGAAGAGCCCGGTGCCGACGGCCGTACGGACGACGAACCCGGCCCCGGCAGCGGCGGCGGCCCCGTTGTTGGCCCCGCCGTCCGTCTCGCGCTTCCGTTCCACCCACCGCAGCGCGCTGGTCTCGGAGTCCGCGATCCACAGCCGGTCCCCGGCCGCCGCGAGCCCGGACGGCTGCGCGAACCACGCCTCGGCGGCGTCCCCGTCCACCAGCCCCTCGTTGGTCGTACCGGCCGCGGCCTCGACGGTCCCGGTGGCCGGGTCGTACGTCCAGAGCTGGTGGACCCCGGCCATCGCGATCCACACCCGGTCCGCCCACCAGGCGACGTCCCACGGCGAGGAGAGGGCCACCTCCAGGGCGGGACCCGAGGTCGGCGCCCCCTGCCACCACTGCCGGCCGGTTCCGGCCACGGTCTCGATCGCGCCGCTGACCGGGTCGTACGTACGCAGCGCGTGGTTCACGGTGTCCGCGACGATCACCCGGCCGTCGGGCAGCAGCGCCAGCCCCTGCGGTTCGCTGAAGGTGTCCGGGCCGAAGCCGCGCTGCCCGCTCCCGATCCGCCGGACGACCGTCTCCCCGTCCGCGTCCAGCTCCACGAGCTGGTGCCGGGTCGAGTCCGAGACGAGCAGACGGCCGCCGGGCAGCTCCACCGCCTTCCCCGGGAAGCGCAGATCGCTCGCGACGGGCTCCGGCGGCACGTAGGGCCCGTCACCGCGCCGCAGCGTCCCCTTCGCGGCGTGCTCGGCCTCCAGCTCCGCCACCAGCTTCGCGAGGGCGTGCGCGTGCCCTTCCCCGGCGTGCTGGGCGACGACGTACCCCTCGGGGTCGATCACGACGAGCGTGGGCCAGGCCCGTACGGCGTACTGCTTCCAGGTCGCCAGCTCGGGATCGTCGAGCACCGGGTGGTGCACCTCGTACCGCTCGACGGCGTCGACCACGGCCTGGTGCTCGGCCTCGTGCACGAACTTCGGCGAGTGGACACCGATGATCACCACGGTGTCCCGGTGCTTCTCCTCCAGCTCCCGCAGCTCGTCGAGGACATGGAGACAGTTGATGCAGCAGAACGTCCAGAAGTCGAGGATGACGATGCGTCCGCGCAGGTCGGCGAGGGTGTAGGAGGTGTCACCCGTATTGAGCCAGCCGCCCTTGCCGATCAGCTCGGGGGCGCGCACGCGGGCGCGACGGGAGGGGGCGGGGATCGCGTCGTTCATGGTTCAAGGGTGCCACTTCCCCAGGGGTCACCTACGCACCACCCGTACGGGATCAGCGGTGCGGCGGGGTCTCCAGCCCGAGGCGGCGGTCCTTGAGCGCCGGGAACTGCTCGCGCGTCCGGGCGACCTTCGCCGGGTCCACCTCCACGGCCAGCACCTCCTCCGCCGCGCCCGCCTCCGCGAGCACCTCGCCCCAGGGGTCCACGACGATGCTGTGCCCCGACTGCTCCACCCCGGCGTGCGTACCGGCGCTCGCGCAGGCCAGGACGTACGCCTGGTTCTCCACGGCGCGCGCCTGCGCGAGCAGCGTCCAGTGCGGGCGCCGGCGCGCGGGCCAGCCGGCCGATACGACGAGCAGTTCGGCGCCCGCCCCGATCAGTCCGCGGAACAGTTCGGGGAAGCGGAGGTCGTAGCAGGTGGCGAGGCCGAGGGTGGTCTCCGGCAGCGGTACGGTGACGAGTTCGCCGCCCGCCTCCATCAGCGCCGCCTCGCCCTGGTCGAAGCCGAACCGGTGGATCTTGCGGTACGTACGGACGAGTTCACCGGCGGGGGAGATGACGAGCGAGGTGTTGAAGAGCCCGGCGTCCGCCGCCTCCACCACGGAACCGGCGTGCAGCCAGACCCCCGCGTCACGCGCCGCGCCGGACATCGCCGCGAAGGTCGGCCCGTCCGCCGGCTCCGCCTCCGCCGCGAAGGACTCGTACGCGAACGCACCGACCGTCCAGAGCTCCGGGAGGACCACGAGATCAGCGCCACGCTGTTCCCGTACCAGCGCGGCGGCGCGCTGCCTGCGGGAATCGACCGATTCGTCCGGGTCTACTGCGATCTGGATGAGCGAAGCGCGCACAGTACCACCGTCCTGGCATTCGGGCCGTCAACACGGGCCCTACGATCGTCACACGAAAGCACTGCCGGGGTGCCATCGGGCAGCGTAACTTAGCTGCCGAACCTCCCACGCAGCCCGCAGCCGCCGCCCGCCAGCAAGCAAGCCAGCCCGCGTACCGCAGAACCGCCGAGGGGTCCCGTGACCGTCCATCCCAGCCTTCAGACCTACGCCGATGCCTGGACCCACTCCATCGAGGCCATTAGCGAGCTGGTGCAGCCACTCGTCGAGGGCGAATGGAACCGGCGCACCCCGTGCCCCGGCTGGTCCGTGCGGGACATCGTCTCGCATGTCATCGGCCTGGACTGCGAGATGCTCGGGGACCCACGGCCGATCCACTCGCTGCCGCGCGACCTCTACCACGTACGGGACGACCACACCCGCTACATGGAGATGCAGGTCGATGTACGGCGCCACCACACCGCGCCGGAGATGACCGCCGAGCTGGAGTACACGATCATCCGCCGCAACCGGCAGCTGCGGAACGAGAACCGCGCGCCCGAGACCATGGTCCGCGCGCCGCTCGGCACCGAGCAGACCCTGGAGACCGCCATGCGGATGCGGGCGTTCGACATCTGGGTGCACGAGCAGGATCTGCGTTCCGCGCTCAACAGGCCCGGGAACCTGGACTCCCCCGGCGCCCTGGTCGCCCGTGACGTCCTGCTGTCCGCGCTGCCGAAGGTCATCGCCAAGGACGCGGGCGCGCCGCCCCATTCGGCGGTCGTCATCGATGTGAGCGGCCCGGTGGAGTTCCTCCGTACGGTCCGGGTGAACGCGGAGGGCCGCGGCTCGATCGACGGTTCGCCCTCGCTCGGCCCCGTCGTCACGCTCGCGACGGACTGGGAGTCGTACTTCCGGCTGGCGTGCGGACGGGTGCGGCCGGCGGCGATCGAGGACCGGCTGAAGCTGGACGGCGATCAGGAGCTGGCGGAGGCGATCCTGCGCAACTTCGCCGTCACCCCCTGACCGCTCGCGTCAGACAGGAACGTGCACGGCCTCCACCCGGCTCGCCACCAGCCGCTCGCGCTCGCGCCGCGCGCTGCGCGAGCGCAGCCGCAGGATCTGCGCGATCCCGATCGTCTGGAGGACGAAGACGGACGAGAACGCGATCCGGTAGTTGTCGTCGGTGGCGTCCAGCAGGACACCGACCGCGAAGAGCGTCGTCATCGAGGCCGTGAAACCACCCATGTTGACGATTCCGGAGGCCGTGCCCTGACGCTCGGGCGGGTTCGCGGGCCGGGCGAAGTCGAAGCCGATCATCGACGCGGGCCCGCAGGCGCCGAGGACCGCGCAGAGCGTGATCAGCAGCCACAGGGGGGCGCGCTCGCCGGGGTACGCGACGACCGCCACCCAGACCAGCGCGGTCGCCCCGACCGTGCCGAGGGCGAGCGGCAGCCTGGCCGCGTGGTGCCGGGCGATGACCTGCCCGTACACCAGCCCGACGACCATGTTGGAGAGCACGACCAGGGTGAGCAGCTCCCCCGCGGAGGCGCGCGACATGCCCTGCGCCTCGACGAGGAACGGCATCCCCCAGAGCAGCAGGAAGAACATCGCGGGGAACTGGGTGGTGAAGTGCACCCACAGCCCCAGCCGGGTGCCGGGCTCGCGCCAGGCCGCGGCGATCTGCTTCCGTACGTAGGTCGCGCCCGCGTGCTCGGCGGGCGGCGGCTCGTGCCCCTCCGGGTGGTCCTTGAGGAAGAACACGAGCAGAACGAAGACGACCACCCCGGCCAGCGCGCTGCCGGCGAACGTCACGGTCCAGCCGAGGGCGCCCAGGGCGCGCGAGATGAAGATGGTCGAGACGAGGTTGCCCGCCATCCCGAACAACGCGGCCACCTGCGCGATCATCGGTACGCGGCGGGCCGGGAACCAGCGGGTGCCGAGCCGCAGCACGCTGATGAACGTCATCGCGTCGCCGCAGCCGAGGAGGGCGCGGGCGGCGAGCGCCGTGCCGTACGAGGGGGAGAGCGCGAAACCGATCTGCCCGGCGGTGAAGAGCACGACGCCGAGGGCGAGCACCTTCTTCGTGCCGAGCCGGTCGACCATCAGGCCGACCGGTATCTGCATGCCCGCGTACACGAGCACCTGGAGGATCGAGAAGGTCGACAGGGCCGAGGCGTTGATGTGGAAGCGCTCGACGGCGTCGAGACCGGCCACGCCCAGGCTCGTACGGAAGATGACGGCGACGAAGTAGACGGCGACGCCGATGCCCCACATCCAGGTGGCGCGCCGGCCGCCGGGCGGATCTCCCGGCAGGGTCACGGAGACGGCGCTCACCAGTCGTCACCCCGGACCAGCACCTTGACGCGGCTGACGTGGCGGCGCACACAGGCGGCGGCGACATCGGCGTCGCCCGCCCGGATGGCTTCGAGCAGCTCGGCGTGCTCGGTGACGTTCTTGGCGATCCGGTCCGGATGCGCCTCCATCACGGCGACGCCCATCCGCAGCTGCCGGTCCCTGAGCTGGTCGTACAGCTTGGAGAGGATCTGGTTGCCCGCGTTGCGCACGATCTCGGCGTGGAAGCACCGGTCGGACACGGCGACGGCCCCGAGGTCCCCCTCCTCGGCCCGCTGCCGCTGCTCGTCCAGCAGCTCCTCCAGCCGCGCCAGGAACACCGCGGACGCCGGCACGGCCTTCCGTACGGCGTGCTCCTCGACCAGCAGCCGGGTCTCGACGACATCCGCGATCTCCTGTGCGGAGACGGCGAGGACGAGCGCGCCCTTCTTCGGATAGAGCTTGATCAGCCCCTCGACCTCCAGCTTGAGCAGCGCCTCGCGCACGGGCGTACGGGACACCCCGACGGCCTCGGCCAGCTCCCCTTCGGTGAGCAGTGTCCCGCCCTCGTAGCGGCGGTCGAGCACGGCTTCCTTCACATGGCTGTAGACACGGTCGGCGGCAGGCGGTTGTTTCAGCGGGGCGGCGGCAGCGGGCGGCATGCGCACATCATAGATACAACAGAGGTGCAACAGAAAACCCATTCCGCCATACGGACTCACACCCCCGCCACAACACGACCCCGCGCCCCCGCACGCCGGAGGAGCCCCTGCCCCCAAAGCCGGACAGCCTGCTCATAGGTTGATCCCATGGGACTCTTCGACAAGCTGACCGGAACCAAGCGCCCCGCCGACGGCGTCCCCCCGCATTCCGCCGCCGACCTCCACGCGGCTCTGCTCGCCCTCAACCACCCCGACGTCCCGTACGTCATCCGGGACGGCCACGAGGAGGGCGCCGACCTGCTGGCCGAGTGGCGCGTCCTGGACCCGGCGTGGCAGAGCTTCTTCGTCCGCACCCAGGTGAGCCGCGTCTTCCAGGTCCGCATGCGCCTGGTCCCGGAGAAGCCCGAAGTCCGCTCGCTCGACCAGCAGTACGAGGTCACCTGGGCCGGCGACACCCCCACCCTGACCCTCGCGGCCGGGGCCCGGCGCGGCCAGATGCAGACGGTCTCGAAGCGCTGGACGCTCGGCGGGAACAAAGACAACGCCCCCGCAGCGACCGAGACGTTCAGCTTCAACAGCGCCGACCTGAAGACCCCCCTGCAGGAAACCGTCCTGGGCGCGGGGTGGACCTGGCGCGGAGTCATCACCGGCAGGCTGTGAGGGCGCCGCCCGGTTGCAGCAGAAAAGGGCGCCCCTCGCCGAGGAGCACCCCTTCCGACCAGCGGCTGCGGTGGGTGCGGGATGTGAACCCAAGCTCCGAACCTTCCTAGGAAGGCGTTGATTGACGGACTGTCATCTGAGAAGGTTCACCCATGAGCAGAACGCCGCCGGGCACGGTAGGGCCCGGCCCAAAGCTCATCTACACGACGCCGCTGGAACGGTGGTCGTAGTGCCGACCATCAGCATCATCACGCCGGTCTATGACGGCGGCCACCAGTACTTGCTCGACGCGCACGCGTCCCTCTCGCAGCAGGAAATGCCACCGGGCTGGACGTGGGAGTGGATCGTCCAGGAGGACGGACGGACCCGCCGCCCCGGCGCACTCCTTCCCGCGGACGAGCGCATAAGGTACGCCGTCGGTACCCGCGGAGGAGCCGCCGTCGCTCGCACTCTTGGGCTGGCCCGAGCCACCGGTACTCTCGTGCGCGCGCTGGACGCCGACGACCTGCTTACCACCGGGGCGCTCGCGCGTGATATCAGCGAGCTGAAAGAACACCCGGACGCCGGATGGTGCATCTCCGGCTGTCTGGATCTACTGCCGGACGGGCGCCTGGCCGGCGGCCCGTATGACCCACCACCCGGCCCCCTCACCTACGAGTCGCTGCGCACCGCGTACGAAGAGGATCGCTTTCCCGTGGTGGGTACCCACCTGACTGCCCGCACCGGCCTCGTCCGAGCAGTGGGAGGGTGGCCGCCGCTACCGGCGCTTGAGGCTCTGGCTCTCGTGCTCGTATGCGCTGCCGTGGCTCCCGGTCGCATGCTCGGAACCCCCGGAGGCGTGTACCGGAAGCATGCCGCACAGACAACGGCGCAGCCTGAGTACCGCCACGAGGAAGAGTTCGCGACCCTTCGAGCAGCCATCATCTCTCGGCTCGACTCCCAACAGTTCGTGGGGTGGCAATGGCCCCGTTCCCAGAAGGACTGACGCCAGGGCGGACGATTTCCATCATGACGCCGATCCACTCCGCCCGAGTGGTGCACCTCCCGAGCGCATACGAGTCGCTCACTCACCGGACGCTGCCTGTCGGCCGGGCGTGGGAATGGCTCATCCAGGAGGATGGAGACGGCGTCAACGCTCAGGCGCGGGTACCGCGCGATCCGCGGATCCGAGTGGCGGCTCCCGACAGGGCGGCCCACATGTCGCCCGCACCGTCGCACTCGGAAGGTTCACCGGCGACCGGCTCCCCAGTGCCGGGAGCGCAGGCAACTCCTGGTACTCCAGCCGTAGATCGTGCTCTCGCTGGTCCGGGCGAGTGCGTAGGCGCCTGCGCCACCAGGTCCTGGGCGAAGTCGAGCGGTGTCCGGTTTTCGCCGATCCCGCTGCTTTGATGTGAGCCAGGGCAGTTGGGGCGTCGGTGCTCGGTGGTGCGCTGAGGCTGTGGTGGAGTCAGCCCAGCACTCCGGTGAGAGCGCGGGCGAGTACGGTGGCGAACCGGTCGCGGGAGGTACGTTCGAGCTGGGTGGCGGCAAGTACTGCGGCGATGCGGGGGTGGGTGCCGGCGTCGGCCACGTGACGCAGGTAGGAGGACTGGCGTTGGGCACCGGGGTCCGATGCAGCCAGTTCATTCTGGACGAACAGCGCGGTCAGCGCGTTCAGTACGGCGAATGCCTCGAGTTTGTGGGCGGGCTCGGCAGGGTGGTCGGCGAGTACGTCGAGTAGGTGCTCAAGCAGGTCGATGCCGTGCGGGCCGAGGCTGGGACGCGTAACGACCAGGACCGGCAGCCAGGGGTGGCGCCGCATGATCCTTCGGGCCTGGTGAGCGATCTCCAGGAGGTCCGCCTGCCAGTCGCCGCTCGGGGCGGGCAGGCGGTATTCGCGGGCGGTGCTGTCGATCATCAGGTCGAGCAGGTCGTCGCGGGTGGCGACGTAGCGGTAGAGCGAGGCGGCGCCGGTGCCCAGGGCCGCGGCGAGTCGGCGCATGGAGACGGCGTCGAGGCCCTCCTGGTCGGCCAGTTCCACTGCGGCGGCGGTGATTTCGGCCCGGCTGCGCTCGGCAGGGCGTCCGACCGGCGCCTGTTCCGGCCGCAGCCAGATCACTGGTTCCTGCTGTCCCGCCACTGTCACCTCCCGCGTTGCTCTCACCTTACCGTTCCGAGTACGGTGTTCGCGAACGATGTTTGCGATCGAGGAGAGGGAGTCGCAATGCCGCGCTTCGCCTACAACGACACAATCCAGATCGCCTTCGAAGACCTCGGCGGGGCGGGCGGCGACCCGCTGCTGCTGGTGATGGGACTGGGAACCTCGCGATTCTGGTGGCCGGACGCACTGGTGGACGAACTGGTCCACCGCGGCTTCCACGTCGTGGCCTACGACCAGCGCGACGCCGGCCAGTCCACACACCTGCCCGACCGCCGTGAAGGCCCACCGGTCGCAGCCCTACTCCGCCACGCACCCCCGGCCTACAGCGCCGAGGACCTGACCGACGATGCGGTCGCCGTACTCGACGCCCTCGGCTGGGAGCGCGCCCACCTTTTCGGCCACTCCATGGGCGGGCTCGTGGCACAGCGCACCGCGATCCGCCATCCCCGACGCGTGCACACTCTCACCACATCCTCGGCAGTGCCCAGCGACGTGAAGGGACTAGGTGTCCTGCGCTACCTGCGCTTGGCAACCGTGGCCCGTTTCGCCAGGTTGCATTACCCCGAGACCCCGCAGGGCAACCTGGCCCTGGCCCTGGCCATCGCCCGCATGACAGCCGCACCCGGCCAGCACATCGACGAGCACGACGTGCGTGAGTTCGTGGACAAAGAGGCCGCGCACCGGGTCGCCGGCTTCCGCGACCAGAAGGCACAGAGCCGCCAGATCGGTGCGAAGTGGCGCGGCGGCCCGCTCGCAAGAATCACCGCACCGACCCTGGTGCTGCACGGATCGGGAGACCCGCTGCTGCGCGTGTCCGCCGCACGCGACATCGCCGCCGCGATCCCCGGCGCCCGCCTCCGCACCCTGCCAGGCGTCGGCCACTTCCTCATCGGCGACATCTGGGCCACTTACGCCGACGAACTGCGTGCGCTCGCCGACCACGTCGACCACCAGCCACCCACTGTCTGTGAAGACTGAAGATCATGCGGTGGCCGCGGGTCACAACGCAGACCCTGCCCGCTGGCGGGAGGCGTTCGAGGTCCTGATGGGCCGGACAGCCGGCCGTTACACACGCGCCGAACCGCGCCGCCGTGTGCGGGACTTGGCGCTCGGGCTGCTGTCGGACCTGCCGCGCAAGAACTGCTGGAGCATCGCCGAGTGGGCCGGGAATACCCGTCCGGACGGCATGCAGCACCTGCTCGGCCGGACCAGGTGGGCTGCCGACGCTCTGCACGACGAGGACGCGGTGCTCGTCGTCGACAAGACCGGGGACGTGAAGAAGGGCACGCACACCATCGGTGTCCAGCGCCAGTACACCGGCACCGCCGGGAGGACCGAAAACGCCCAGGTCGCCGTCTACCCCGTCTACGCAAGCCGCCACGGACACGCGGCGGTGGACCGTGAGCTGTATGTCCCACGCTCGTGGACCACCGACCCCGACCGCTTATGTCCTCGCCGTCGCACGCTCCCACGAAGTCACCACCGGTGCCGGCAAGTTCCGCGCGGATACCCCAGCCGCGAAGGTACCGAAGCGGGCCTGGCAGAAGCTGTCGGCCGGGGCCGGCGCCAAAGGACACCGCTTCTACGACTGGGCCGTCATCGGCCTCGCCGAATCCCGGTCCGGCAGTCACCGCCTGCTGATCCGCCGCAACCGCACCACAGGTGAATTCGCCTACTACCGCTGCTGGTCACCGTCCCCGGTGCCCCCTGGCTACGCTGATGCGGGTCGCCGGATCGAGATGGCGAGTGGAGGAGACATTCCAGGCCGGAAAGGGTCTCGCGGGACTGGATGAGCACCAGGTCCGCCGCTTCACCTCGTGGTCCCGCTGGGCCACCCCGGCCATGCTCGCCCATGTCTTCCCCGCCGTCGTCCGCGCTGACAAACACGCCAGCCATCCCGCTCCGGACGGGCCGATCCCGCTCGCCTGCAACGAGATCCAGCAACTGACCGGCTCACCGTTAAGGTGCCGCTCATGTTCTTCCGCTGGGACTGGCTCCGGCCCGTACTGACCGCGCCGATCATGCCGACTCTCGGTATCCCCACCCTGACCCGACGCGGACGCGGCACCGTGAAGGTCTTCGCCTACGGGATCGGCAACGGCGTCGTCGAGGGGGCCGCCGAGCTGGCAGCCAAACTCGCCTCCGTACACGACGCGGCCAGCGCCCGAGTCGTACGCCCCCTCGGCCCCGACTCCACGCACCCGCGCGGCACCCGCGTCCAGCTGAAGGACTTCACCGCCGCCCCCTGCCCCGCCCCAGACGGCCCGGTCCGCCCCATCACCGACTGGCTGACCGCCGTGCAGGAGACCTTCGCCCCCTTCGCCAAAGACATGGCCGCCGACGGCCTGGCCTTCCTCCACACCCAGATGCAGGCGGGTAGGTGCGGCCCAGTTCTCGCCGCCGCCGTCGAGGACCGCATCGTGGGCGCCATCGGCCCCATGGAAGTACGCCCCGACGCGGCCGGATGCCCCCAGCTCATGCCCCAGTACTTCGCCGTCCTGCCCGAGGCACGAGGCCAGGGCCTGGGACGCGTCCTGTGGCGGGCCGCAATGCACTGGGGCCAATCCTGCGGCGCGGCCTACCAACTCCTCCAGACCGAGGTCGACGGCCCCTCCGACAGACTGTGCCAGTCCGAAGGACTGACCTCCCTCGGCTTCAGCCACAGCACACGGGCATAGCCACCAAGGTGCTTCGGCCCGTGCGCCGAGCAGGCTGCCGACCAGCAGGTTGACCGCGACGGGCCGGCGTGTGGGTATTTCGGCGGCCGAGACCGCGGCGAGGCGACCGAGCGCAGCGCGACCAGGACCATGACCAAGCCCATCGCTTGTTCGGGATGACGTCCGAGAGCGCGTTGAACCCGAACAGGCCGATCAACAGAGGCAGGCAAAACTCCGCGATACCCAACCCGATCATCCCGCCCGGAACGCCGACGCGAGAAGGCAGAAGGGGTGCCCCTGGTCGGAACACCCCTTCTGATCAGCACGTTCTCTGTCCTGTGCGGTGGGTGTGGGATTTGAACCCACGGTGACATCGCTGCCACGACGGTTTTCAAGACCGTCTGCATCCGTGAACGTCCGACTCTCTGACCTGCCCAGTTGCCGGGACTGCACCCCAGGGGTACTTCGCTGGCCCACACATGGCCCATGGCCTCTAATGGGCTACGCCCATAGCCGGCTGCAAAGAGTTCTATCGGCCGCCCCTCGCCCCCGGCGAAGCCCAGCGTCCCCGGTCACCCACACGGGCGAGAACGTTCACCGCAGGAACGCTTCCGCTTCCACCGGGCCTTCTCACAGACCGGTTCGGTGGATGTATGAGATGACGGTCAAGGTCTCCTCCTCGATGGTCCACGGCGAAGTGCAGTAGAGAACTCCTCCGGTCGCCGTCACAGGTTCGACGGAGCGATCCAGTTCGATGGAGTGGACGATCACAAGGGCGTTCTCTGGCGCGAACCTGCGCTGCCATTCGACCTCGGCCCGGGTCAGGATGATCTGGCTGCCGTCGGACGTGGTCCCCTTCACCTCTACGTGAAGCTTCTCGTCCCCTCGTGTCAGGTGCAGGTCGTACGGCTTGCTGGCGCCGACGTCCTTCACGGTCCATCCCTGGGCTTCGAAGTGCTCCGTGGCGAGCAGGACGCTGCGGTCCTCGATGGCCTTACGCTCGGCGGCGGTCATGAGGAACCCTTGACCGCCCCTGCGGGCGCTCCTGCGGTTCGCGGCGGTCGCCGCGCTCTGCGTTGCTTCTCGGACCTCCACCGGTAGGTCGCCGGGAATGTGGGTGGCGTCGTCCGCTGCCTTGTACAGGAGGCCTAGGAGCCGCGCCATGAAGAGCAAGTCTTGGCTCAGGACATCCGAGTTGGGGATGGCATCGCGTCGGTACTCGATGGCCAGGACGGTCCCGGGCTCGTAGCCCTTGCCGAGCTTCGTGCGAGCGTTGAGACGGATCTCCCTCAGCAAGTCAGCGCGCTCGCTGGCAAGGTGCTCGATGAGTGGGCGAGCCCAGTCGATGCGCTTCTTCAGGGCGGCGGGCTCTCGGGGCTTGAGCTCGCCAGCAATCCACTCGGTGGTGCCTTGCATGAGCGAGAGGTAGACGCGTTCACCGTCGGCGCTGAACAGATAGACGATGTACCAGCCGTCGGTCGCGCTCGGGGTTCTGCTCTTCGAATAGACGCGGGTCCATGCGACTTCAGACCTCTGGCCTGCCCCGTCCTTGCCCTCGACTCCGACATCGTCGAGAGGTATCTCAATGGCTACGGCGAGAGCCTCGGCATGCTCACGCAGCCAATCACGGATCTCGGTACGAACGACGACGCCACGGCGCTGCATGTCCTTGGTGTTCTTCGCCTGCCACACCTTCTGGAGGCCGAGCACCTCACTCAAGAGTTCATCCACGCCCGAACAGTAGCTACGCGCACTGACATCGGGCTGCGCAAGTCGATCTCGGATGCACTGCACCCCCGGCCGGGTGGGTGGTGGGTATGGACAGCGCGCTGCTGGCGCCGCGCGGCGTTTCCGCCGGCTGCCCTGGAGTGGCATCGGCGACAGCGGGGCGCTGTTCATGGAGTTTAACGGCCCAGTCCCTGGATCCGCTGGGCCGTCGTGCTGCCGAGACGCTTGCGTAGGCCGCTACGAGGCGAGATCAGCCCCGGAGTCGTTCTGCCCATCGATCTTTTTCTTGTCGGGAAGGTCAGGCGCTGGAACGGGGTCAAAATCCATCTCATCCACACGAACCCGCGCCCAGAACTGGCCGTCCAACGAGAACTTCGGTCGCGCATCGTCAGATGAGACAGGAACGAGACGGGTAGAGATCCATTCGCCCTTGACCGGTGCGGGCAATTCGAGCGCGCGGGCCGCGTGGGGGTGTGATCCTTGGTGCCCCAGCACGACGATGCCTCGTTGACGCAGCTGTATCCGTGCGTCGCGGGCTCGCTTCGGCGAGTCGTCCTGCTGAGCGACGGTCAACACCGTTTGGCGGCCGATGAGCCGATCCTGCACCTCAAGGAATAGCTGGTTCACCCGCTGCTGTCCCGATGAGGCTCGCCCAGGCCGTTTTGCACTGAGGATCCGCTTGCGTGTTTCGGGTTCCAGGTGAAGGAGCAAGTTCGTCGGAAGGTCTCTCTGGAGCCCACCCCAGAGCCAGTAGACATCGGACTTCGTGCTGGGATCGATCCTGCGCTTATTGTCTCGATTATAGGCGCGGACGAGTTCGCCATTCGCATCCGGCGCCTGCCTCCAGCGCAGGCGCTCATCGGTAACCCGAACTATGCCTGCGGCCCACTCGCTCTTGTCGTCGTTCATCCAGGTCAGGACTGCAACGTGGTTGGCACGGCCGCCACGGTCGCCGTGAGCAGCGCACAGATACATCTCCATCGGGATTTCCCAACCGCCGAGATCCTTGGAGAACTTGCAGTCGATGTCGAGCTCGGCGATGGACCAGTCGAGGTCCGCGCCGTTGTTGATGTCGAATTCCTTGGTGAGGTTCACCTCGACGGCCGTCCCGAGATACGTCTTCTCGGTCTTCGTCAGGTGCTGGTACGCCCAGCGCCCCGTCCGCCGGCCGTCAAGCAATTCGTCAAGGGAGTCACGTAGTGCCCATCGGAAGCGCTCCCGCGCCTCCGGCTGGTTGTGGAACCACTCCACAAACGGGGCAAGGTCATCGGGTACGGACTGCGTAAGCCCGGACTGGATCTGCCACTCGCGCGGCACCCTGCCCATGTCCCCGCGCGGGGGATCCCATGTGCGGAACGTATTGCGGCGCGAGTGCTTAGCCGCCAACGCTCGCGACTCCTGCATACCGGCCTGAGCGGCATCCTGCGGGAACGGCAAACCCATTTGTATCGTCACGCGTTGAAGTCTGACAGCAGGCACCAAGCCAAGTTCGACGAACCCCCACCACGGTCGGCACGATCGTCAAACAGCGGCAGGCGCATCCTGGACCGACCGGCGAACCGTCCACGTGTTAAGTCCCTGCAGGGCGTCCTCGCTGGGTTTGTCCCAGCCGAATGCGGCGCTGAGGATGTGCATGGCTAGCCGCGGGGGCACGGCATTGCCGATCTGCTGACCGACGTCACGTCCGGACCACGGGTAGTTGGTCGGAAATGTCTGAAGACGTCCCGCTTCGGAGAAAGAGAAGCGGTCGAGTTCGGAGCCGTCCAGGCCGACCACGCGGTTGCGGGAGATCTTCCCTGTGACCGTGGCGGACGGCTCTTCGGACCGCCTGCGGCCCCGGGCCTTCGGGTCGCCCCCAGTGCCATAGTTGGAGATGACCTCGAAAGCGGTCGGTCGGCTGACCACGTCGGCCATCGTCCGCCACGGCAACAGACTCGCGTCCCCGGAGTCTCGGGCTACGCCTTTGCGGTAGGTGCGGTGTGTCGCTGTTGGAAGCTTCACCCGGTCCTTGCCGTATCGGGCGACCAGGACTGCCCGCCGACGGGTCTGCGGTACGCCGAACGCTTCGGTGTGCAGAATGTCGCAGTCGACCTTGTAGCCCTCCCTTTCCAAGGCCTTCCCGTACTCCTTCCAGACCGGAAGTACGGCGGGCACCTGCTCAAGGACGATCGCCCGGTAGGGGCGGTCGAGCTTGTCGATGGCGTCGAGCGCCCAAATGAGAGGTTGCAGGACGAGGCCTGTCCGCTCGTCGTCCAGCTTGGCAAGGTCCTTCTCGATCTCTTCGCGGTCCTCGCGGGCAACGAGACGATCGACGAACCTCAGGACTTCTTCGAGGGCTCGGCGGCCCACGCCTGTTCCCGCGACGGTGAAGGTCTGGCAGGGAGGACCGCCGGCCAACACGTCAGCCTCGGGAAAGTCGGACGGCCCATACATGCGAACATCGCCCTCGGCGGTCGCCAGACCTGCGGCCCGGCGGGTAGTGCATGCCGCCGAGTCCCATTCGATGCCCACCGTAGGAACACCAAGCGTCTCCGCTGCCACGTCGAGCCCGCCGGGGCCGGCGAAGAGGTCCACGATTTTGGTGGGCTGCACTCGGGTCTCCAGATGTGTCGTTACGGGGCGACGGTGCTCCGAGCTCGGTGAGCCCGGTTGCCCGCTCTGACTGTCGCTTGCCGGCGACCATGCAGCGTACCGCGAGGCACGGACAGGAAAGCCTCATGCTCTCGTGGGGTCACCCCGCCGTGCCCCCGGTGCTCTCGTGGGGTCACCCCGCCGTGCCCCCGGGCTCCCGCGCAACGACGAGGACCCGTCCCCTGTTGCTGTTCTACCCACTCGCTTTCCAACTGTCCGCGCGGCCGTACGAGGGCGTTCGTAGGGGTTCGCGGGGCTGGTCAGAGGGGGTGCGCGTACGGTGGCGGCCGTCGGCGCACTGGAAAAAGATCAGGACAACGAGCGGCTCAGAGTCGAGGTCTCACGAGAGGGGACTGCTCATGATTCAAGCTGTGGCTGAGCCGGTGCGTCGCTCGGGCGCCGGGGCGCTACGACCTGTGGTGCCGTCTCAGGAGTCACGGGTGTCCATCCACCTGCAGTGGATTCGACCAGTTCCAGGAAGTCCTTGTGTGCTCGCTTGGTGGAATCAAGCACCTCGTGCCATGTTTTTCGAGTCACGTTGGGGTCGTTCTCAAGCGATGAGATTGATACCTCGTCGAGGCGGTCAATGCTATCGACCACAAAGGTCAGCCTACGGTAGGGAAACTGGCGTCCCAGCTCGGGGTTATCGTCGAGGAACTTGCGCAATGAATGGAGATATCGCATTGCGTTCAGGAATTCTGCGTCGGTCAGCTTATAGCCGAGCCTCTTGATTTCTACGATCCAGAGAACCCCTGAGTCGTGAAGCAGCACAAAATCAGGCTCTTTCGCCTTCCGTTCGATCGCTGTGGTGTTGATTTCGATGCTGTACTTCTTGGCGTACCAAGCTTCGAAACTCGCTCTGACTCGTTTTAGGGACTCGTTCATGCCCAGCGGCGTCCACTCGGGAGCCAGGAGCCACGGCGCCTGCTCGATTAGCTCTTGGAGTGGCCTCTCCAGAGTTCTTCCATCGGAAATCAGCGCCTCCAGCTTTGCCACAACCTCCAGCCGTTCGGCTGCTACCTGACCCAGAGAATACATTTCCGCTATGTGTGCCTTCTGGAAGAGGTCCATGACGGCATCCACGGTGGTTTCGGTCGTGTCGGCCACTTCCCGGAGTGCCTGGAGAAGGCTTCGATGTGGGCCGAGGGACATTGCTAGATTGCTGATACGTTCCACATGTTCAGGATTTCGGAGTGAGTCATTGTCCGTATCTCTAACGAGGAGAGCAGCCGCTTCTTTAACGGAGTCTCTGTAAACCGGGTCTGCTGGCGCTGCTTCGATCAATCTCTGTTCCAGGCTTGACGTTTCCATGAAGAAGCGTGTCTTTGCGCGCCGAATATGTTCTTCGCTGCGCTTCGCGAGCTCCTTCATCAGCGCCTGACCCCACTGGCTCAGAGCTTCTCCTAGGTCAGAAGACCAGATGATGTCTTGCCTATCAGATCTGACTAGATCCTCGTCCTCATCCAGCCATTCGGCGTGGAGCTCACCCACAATGGAGCTTCGCAGTTTGAACTCTCCGGTGAATCCCGTGGCAATTCCGAAATCCATCGTTTGTGCCACGAACTTTCCGCGTGCGTAGATTCGCACGCCAGCCATGTTGGAATCCTTGTAGGATTTCTCGCTGTATGCGACGTATCCGGTTACCGGGAGGAAGGATGATTCGAATGGTACGGGTCTATCGGTGAGCTCAATCCTAGTTCCCTCCAGTAGATCAATCTTGAGTTGTCCAAGTGTAAACTGATCGGTCAAAGATGAAGAATTTTTCACACATACTCGCCAGTCGGCACGTTCAAGGCCGAATCGTGCAGCGAGTTGCCTATTCAGCTCTTCCTTGCTGGGGACGCGCTTACGCGAGAAGTTCCTCAACTTGATCGTGGTTCCGTGGTCCTCAGACCATGTGCCGTCCAGCTCACCAATCTCGGGATGATAGTTCTTTTCCGTGTCTGCAAGCATGTCGGTAAGGTTGAGGATTAAATGCGAGGTGCGATATCCGTTCTCGGTCTTTTCGCCACCAGCAGAGACGACCTCCACAGTTTTGCAGATGCCGAATGGGGCGAGTTTTCCGATGCCCTTTCTGCCCATCACGGGGCGGTTCTTGCCTCGGGATTTATCGCTACCCGTTCGGGTGCGCCTGTCTGCGCCAACGGTCAGGTAGTGCTGATTAATCTCGGAAGGGGTCATCCCGTGGCCATTGTCGGAAATTGTGATTTCGTATTGCGCGGAGAGGTTGGGCGCCTTGGGGTCGAAGAGGAAAGCTCCCCAAGGCACTGTGACAGTGACGTCTTCTGCATCCGCGTCGTACGAGTTGGCAATGAGTTCAGCCAAGACGGCCGAAACGCGGTCGTAGAGTTTGATGCCGAGCTTGTCGATCGTGAGCCGGCTGATGCGCATCGTGTAGACGTGTGCAGACTCGCTGCTGGGTGAGTCCGCTGCTGACTGCTCAGGCCCGGCGAGGGCGGGCATGGGAAGCTGTTCCGGCTGGTTCGACGGGTCCGACATCAAGTCCCCCTGGTCCGGCGGCAGTGAATCAGACATTCTGCATGATGTGTCGTCAGCTTGACTAGGGTGCATGCGGGTTGCAGGGGGCGCGAACCATGGTCATGAGGCGCAACGTTGAGCTAACATCCAGCCGTGACGAAGCCAACTGCCATCGACCTCTTCGCAGGAGCCGGCGGAGCCACCCAGGGCCTCGTGGGGGCTGGCTTCTCTGTCCTAGGCGCGGTCGAGAACGACTCTGATGCGGCTGCAACACACGCCAAGAACCATCCAGGTTCCCATCTGTGGGAAGCGGATATACGCTCGCTACAGGCTTCCGCAATGCGTAGGCAGTTGGGGTTGGCCCCGGGCGAATTGACACTGTTGAAGACGTGTCCCCCTTGTCAGGGATTTTCGTCGCTTGCGTCTGGCAAGGGGCTGACTGACCATGAGCGTAACGATCTCGTTTTGCATACAGTCAGATTCGTGCGCGCGCTAATGCCGCAGTCCGTTCTATTGGAAAATGTTCCCGGACTAGGGAAAGATACGCGTCTCCAAAGCGTGCGGGATTCGCTTCGATCTCTTGGTTACGTCTCGATGGTTTACCGGTTCGAGGCATCCGATTTTGCTGTGCCGCAACGTAGGCGTCGTCTAATCATGCTCGCTGTCAGAGGGAAGAGACGGATCCTCCCTCAAGATATTACCGAGGTAATTCCCGACCTGCGCGGTTCTGTGTCGGTCAGGGTCGCATTCTCCGAACTGGAAGCGGCTAAGAGGGTGGATGACCCCCTTGATCGCTATCGGAAAAGTTCTGACAAGGTTAGGCGTCGCATTGAGTCGATCCCTATTGGCGGGGGGCGCCTAGACCTGCCGGAGGAGCATCAGCTCGATTGCCACAAGAAGGTTGGCGCGAAGCATGCCACCGCTTCGTACGGCCGCATAAAGTGGGATTCTCCTGCGTCAACGATGACCACCCGCTGTACTACTCCCGCTTGCGGTACGTTCGTTCATCCGGAACAGCATCGCGGCATCACGCTGAGGGAAGCTGCTACATTGCAGACCTTTCCGACGGACTATGACTTTCAAGGCGACTACGGGTCAATTGAGCGACAGATCGGAAATGCCGTGCCTGTCCGTATGGCAACCGTTCTTGGAATGGCTGTGCGGCGGACGCTGAATATTTAATCCGAGCCAATTGCCGTGCAGAAATATCCAGCAGGTAGGTGAAATCACGACCGGTGAGTCCTTGCTTGGAGGTCGCGCCCGTCTTCCGTGTGTACGGTTCAGGAAGGGAGGAACCCTGGCTTCTCCCTTCCTAGATCTTGCAGGTGGTTCAGGTAGTCCTGGGCAGCCGGTTCGGTGCTGTAGCGCTGCCTCATAACGGCTGCGAGTTCTCGACTGGTCATGATCAGGGACGGGACGGACTGACGCTCGCCCTGAAGAGCGCGTCCGCCGTGGATAAGGGCTTGTTCGAGGTCGCCCTCTCGCGCTGCGGTGACCCCCAGAGTTACCCGTGCTTCGGCGTTCCGCATGGGTGACCGCTCTGTGCCGTCGAAGTCAGTTCCCGCACGCAGAACCTCATCCGCGAGTGTCCGCGCAAGTTGGTTCTCCCCCACCAGTCGGTAGCAGTCCATCGCGTAGAAGTCGAACTTCGCGGGGTCGACAACAAAGTGATTGTCTAGGTTCTCGGGATACGGCATTCCCTCAAGCAGTTGGCGCCCCTTGTCGAGGGCCACCTCAACCTGCCGGCGGTCCCCGAGTCGCGCCCATGCCTTGGCTTCCTGCCCGGCGAGCTGTACGGCGACGCCATGGTGTGTTGCGGTCTCTGCCCCGGCTTGCGCTGCCGCGATGACCCCGCGGTAGTCGCCGGTCGTGAGGGCGAACCATGCCCGCATCTCGTGTGCCCACCCCGCCACCTCGGAGTGGTCGGACTCGGTCGCGAGCGAGAGAGCGGCACGCCGCGTTGACTCAGCCGCGTGGCGGTCACCCGTGTCGTACTCGACACAGCCGACCAACAATGCGAGCCAACCCGACAGCGCGAGCACCTCGCGATGCTGGGCAAGCGTGAGGCTCTTCGTGTGCAGGTCGACAACGCGGCGAAGCCACTGCCGACCCTCGATAAGAAGTTGGGCACTGGGCATGAACGGGTACTCGGAGCAGAGGCGGTCCGTGGTGATCCTTAGCGCATCGAGCGTCGCGCTGTCGACATCGGACCGGTTCAGGCGGCTCACGATCTCTAGAGTCTCCATCCCGCTCGCGGCCAAGATCTCCTTGTCCCCGTCCCGGCGGGACGGGGCAGGGAAGAGCGCGTGCGTCACCGTGCCGAACGTGGCCGCGATGATCGGTTGGTAGAAGTCGTTCGGTGCCTGGCCGGACTCCCAGCGCTTCCACTGGCGAATCATGCTGTCCTCTGCCGGCAGCTCCGTGGGGGCGTGCGCACGCAGGGCCCGGACCGCGTCACGCTGTGACCAGTCACGCGCCTGTCGTTCGGCGGCAATACGTCGCGCCCATGCGGGCCTGTCGTCAGTCATGCGCCCTCCGATGAGTGCCTCTACTCCGAGTCTCGCGCGCGGGCCAGGGGGACAGGGAAGGGGACAGGGGGGTGTCACCGGACATGTCCCTACCTCCCTTTCGCCGTCCCCTGGCTGTCACTTACCTCACACACTCCGTTACTCCCATGCTGGTTGCAGATCAAGCGCCACCTGGTACGGAGCGGCTTTCCAGCGCTTCGAGTCGTTCGGACAACGCTTTGAGTTGGGAGCGGATTTCCTTGATGTCATCACGTACGTCGCCGCCCGGGGTAGACCCGTCACTGACGAAGTTGCCCAGGTTCCCCGCCGACACGATCAACCCCTCGGTACGGAGTGCGGCTAGCCCGTTCTGGATGGTCTGGCTGGCGTACCCGAAGCGGTCCATCAGCTCTCGCTGAGTGGGGAGCTTCTCCCCCGGCTTCATCTTCTTGATGTCGTCGCGGAGCGCGTCCGCGACCTGCACCGCCTTCGGCTTGGGCCCTCCTGTGACAGTCATGCCTTGAGGGTACTCACCACAGCGAACTAGTACGCATCACCTCGCATGGGTTGTGCACCACAGCAGACTAGTGCAAGCTAGTCATCAAGCGATCGCCCCGATCTAAAGAGGGGAGTCGCTTGACCTGCACTAACGCCCGGAGGAAAGCCCGCAGGGGTGAGTACGAGGGAAGCGGTCGTTCCTTGACAACTGAATCGTGTGCCGCTCCAGCCACCTGCACTCGGGTGGTCGATGGGGCCGCCTCCAGCCCGGGATGTTTACGGACTAGGGAGGCCGTCTCCGGCCCTGACAAGGGCTCGGGAGACCGCCGGAGTGATCCGGCCGCACGCTGCCGCGTCGTGGGTTACGTGGTCCGGGGCAACCAACCTCCCCGGGGCATCAAAAGGGGCGCTGTCCACCGAGTCACCCGGGGGTGGGCAGGGGCCGCACAGTCTGCGCGGCCAGTGGTCACCCGGCATCACCAGCTTTTTCACCTGGAGGTTCGCATGATCCGCCGACATACGCCGGCGCCGTCGTGGATCGACACGGCGGCGCCGGTACGCCTTACCGCATGACCAGCCGCGTAGGACTGCCCCGGGCCTGATGTCCGGGGCGTCTGGCGTGGTTCGACCTGTCTCCGCGGCGCTCCGAGCGCTTCGGCCGGTTGCCTGATCCACCTGGACGCGTGCCGGGTGGTGAGGGGGAGCCGGAGAGGACTCCGTGCACCACGCAGAACGGCCCCGTCCCGGCGTTGCACCGCCGGAAACGGGGCCTGAGACCGCACCCCTATACGCGTAGGAGGGCGATCCTGTGATGGATCGTAGTCACGTACAGCCCCTGTCCGCACCGGCGGCCGATGACAAGCCGCCGCTTCCCGTACGTCGGCCCGGGGCGAGCAATCCCCCCAAGCCCCGCGCGGCGTTCTCCGTGCTGCTGGCCGGGTGGTCGCTGTGACGGACGCCGAACGCGCTGAGCTGGCCCGCAAGGTCGCGGAAGCCAACCGCCGTAGCCGCAACAACGCCGGGAAGAACGGCTGACGCTCAACTGCCCCGATGGTCGCAGGCCGGGTTCGACTCCCTGCCGGGGCACTCCACCCACGAACGGCGAACGGCCCCGGGTTGCCTCCCGGGGCCGTTCTTCGGGCCGTTCCACCTGCTAGGGAGAGCACGACCCATGAGAATCATCGTTGCCGGTCACACGGCCGTTACGCCGGATGAGTTCGTAGAACTGGCGCTCGGTACGCCCCTCGATCTGTGGTTGGGGGTGGAGGGCGAGAGCGAGATGGAGCGGGCCGCGCGTATGGACGCGGCGCGGGACATCCTCGCGGAGGAGCCCGGCCTGCTCGACCGGGTGTCGCAGGTCGCCGCGCAGGCGATCGAGGCGTACGCCCCGGAGCTGTTCCGCCCGGTCCCGCTCTCCGTCTCCCGGGCCGCCGCCCGGCGCCGGACACGTGCCGGCGGGGAGGTAGCGGCATGAGCGACCTGGAATCGAGCCTCACGGCCGCGCACGCGGAGGTGAAGGCGGAGATCGCCCGGACCGACTCCAAGACGTCGTTACTGCTCGCCTTCGTCGGCGCGCTGCTGGCCGGTGTGTGGACGGTCGCCAAGGATGTCCACCTCCCCGTGGCCGCGCTTGTGGTCGGCGGCGCGGGTGTCGCGCTGCTGATCGCTGTGGCAGCGGTGTTGCTGCGCGCGGTCCGCCCGAACATGTCCGGCGCGGCCGTCGCCGGTTTCCCGCTGTGGGCGACGCTCACGGCCGAGGAGATCCGGGAGCGGCTGGTCGAGGACCGACGCGGGGAGGACATCGCGAACCTCTCCCGGATCGCCGTCCGTAAGTTCGCCGGTCTGCGGTGCGCGGTCGATCTGACGCGCGCGGCCGGTGTGCTGCTGATCGTGGCCGCTGTGATCGCGGTGGGGGGTGCGTTGTGAGCGAGGCTCTGACGGCTCTGGCCGCTGCTGTTCCGCTCGCGGCTGGCTGGTCTCTGCACAGCACGTTCCTGCGCCGCCGCATTGAGACCGCGCGGCGCGACCCGCTGACCGGGCTGCCGACGCGGGACGCGTTCACCGAGTGCGCGACGCGGATCCTGGCCGGTGGCCCGAGCGCGGTGTACCTGATCGATCTGGACCGGTTCAAGGAAATCAACGACGCTCACGGCCACGCGGCCGGGGACGCGGTCATCCGCGCCACCGGCGGGCGGCTCGATGCGTGGGCCCGGTTCAACGAAGGGCTGGCGGGGCGGTTCGGCGGGGATGAGTTCGCCGCCGTCGCCCCCGCCCGCAGCCTCCCCGAACTCCACTGGACGCTGCGCGAGCTGACCCGCTCGCTCACCGGCCCGGTCGATGTCGACGGCCACCAGCTGGCGGTCGGCGCGTCCATCGGTGCCATCAGGGCCACCACCGCCACGGGCGCCGAGGGTCTGTCCGTGTTGCTGCGGGCGGCGGATGAGGCGATGTACGGGGCGAAGCAGACCGGCGGCGGATGGCAGATCGCCACTGACCCCACCCCGGCGTGCGGGACGGCGAACGGCCGTCGCGACGGCCGGCCGGGCACCACCCACACGCGGACGGAGGACCTGGCATGACTGCCACCCTGGTACTGAATGATCTGGCGGTTCCGCTGCGGGCGCTGCGGATGCTGGCGGTCGACTTCCCCGACCTGCCCGCCGTCGAAGCGCAGATGTCGCCCATCTACCCAAACCGGCTCGACCTCGGCCTGCATGACGACCTGGCCGCGTTCGAGATGTGGCGGACGGCCCTCGGTATCCCGGGCGAGGTGGTCACCTTCCACCAGGAGCCCGGCGGCACCTCCATGTGGCTGAACTGTCGCACCGAGTACGCGGGGGCGGACCTGCATCTGACCGGCTTCGGCCGTCTGCCGCAGACCGCCCTCACGTTGAACGAGGTGGGGTCATGAGCGAGACCGTCGCGCGGCGGGAGGTCCCGCCGCTGACCGGCCCGGAGCAGGGCCTGATGGGTCTGGCCGCGCTGGCGGCGGCCGGGGTCGGCGCTCTGGGGCTCGCGTCGTCGTTCAGCGCGGTGTCCGAGGCGGCGGCCCGGTGGGACTTCGCCTCGCCGTGGATGCTGCCGATCGGGATCGACATCGCGATCCCGGTGTTCACCGCCGCCAACCTCCTGCTGATCCGCATGGACATGCCCCTCGCCTGGGTGCGGTTCGTGCCCTGGATCCTCACGGGGGTGACGTGCTGGCTGAACATCGCGGCCGGTACCTCGCTGTCCGCGAAGGTCGCGCACGCGACGATGCCGCTGCTGTGGGTGGTGTTCTCCGAGATCATCGCGCACGTCTACGCGGTGCGGATCGGCGCGGCCACCGGCAAGCGGATGGAGAAGATCCGCCGCTCCCGCTGGCTCCTCGCCTTCCCCTCTACCTTCGCCCTGTGGCGCCGGATGACCCTGTGGGAGATCACCTCCTACGGTGACGCGCTGGCCCGCGAGCGGGAACGCCAGTTGGCACGGGCCGACCTGCGCGAGCGGCACGGCCGCCGCTGGCGGTCGAAGACGCCCCGCCGCGAACGCGTCCTGCTGAAGTTGGGCGAACTCACCCCCACCGACACCACCCCGACCACCCCAGGAGCAAACCAGGATGAAACATTCCTGGCTACCGTAAATCAGTCGGGGTCTGACCTGGGAGAGTCGACCCCCGCATCCACCGCCCCCACGGGCGAACCGCCCGCCGCCGAGTCGACCGACCCCACCCCGGCAGTCGAGCCGGTGACACCGGTCGACGCGGCGCCCGTAGTCGAGTCTCCCGGGCCGGTTGAGTCGCCCCCGGCGACCCGACCGGAGAAGCCCGCCCCCGCCCGACCCGCGCGCCGAGCGTCGACCGGCCGCGTTCCCGAGTCGGCCCGTACTCCCCGCCCGATCCGCACCCGGGATCAGCTTCTGATTGAGGCCCGGACCGCGACAGCCGGTTGGCCGGATGCCGAGTTGACCGGTGAGGCGATCCGGAAGGCGGTCCGTACGTCGTCCGCGAACGGCCGGATGCTGCGGGACGCGCTGCGTGCCGAGCGCGGCGAGCCGGATCCGGGTACTGAGGCGACGGCCGCGTAATGGCCGGCCGGTTCTGGGACCCGGACGGGACCCGGCACGGCGGTATCCCCACCTACCCGTTCCGCCTCGCCCCGGAGGGACTGGCCACGCGCCGTCAACTCCGCGCGGCGGGACTGCGGCCGGGCGGCCAGGACATCGCCGCCCAACTCCTCTGGTACTCCAGCCGCTACCGCCGCAAGGGCCGTTCCCCGGTCCGCGTCGCCTACCTCTACCGCATCGACCGCGCCCTACCGGTCCGGCCGATGACACCCGCGAAGTGGGCCGCGCTCGCCAAAGCAAACACCGCCCGACGCATCTGCACCGAGTGCCGCACGGACGCCGGATACGTCGTCCCGACCTCGCTCGGCATGTGCGTGACCTGCCACGACTCCGAGGAACGGCGCGCTGCGTGATCCGGAGGGGGACAAAACGTACCCCTCGGCAAAGAGGTACGGACTGTACCCCTTACCTCCCAGTAGAGCCCTCACCATCTGTGCACCGGGTCCGGCCGTCCGACCTTCCACAGCAAGCCGGCCGGACCCTTCGACTCCCGAAGGAGTAGGTACATCGTGACCGAGAATCCTGTGTTCGGGCCCCCGGAACCGCCGGAGAGCCCCGACGGACCGACAGCGGACGTGCTGCCGTTCCAGCTCAAGAAAGACACCAACCCGCCGCCCGCCGTCGAAGCGGCGGCCGTGGGAGTGGTGAAGCCGGGCGAGTGGGAGGCCGAACTCCCCGACGACGATCCCGAAACCGAGGGCCTGACCGAGGGCGCCCCGGTCGATCCGCCGCGCGAGGTCTACCCGCCCTCGGTGGCGGAGTGGATGGAGGCCAAGGACAAGACCCGTCTGCCGGTGCTGCCGAACTGGGTCAAGCTCCCCGACCAGCGCCGTGCCGTACGCAAGTGGGCGCTGCGGCACTACTCGGCGGTGGCCGGCTACCACGCGGTGCGCCTGCCCTGCATCTACACGCCCAAGGTCCTTTGGTACTCGCCCCGCGGTGCGTGGCGGTGGTCGGCGGCGGTGGGCCGGTGGGTGTTCGACGCGGAGGGCAAGGGCCTGCGGCTGGCCGCCGTGGCAGCCGAGGACGCGGGCGAGTACCTGAAGCTCTCCCGTCAGCGCAACGACCGCGTGCGCCTGCGCGGGATCGTGGCCACGCTGGCCGGGTTCGTCGGTCTGGCCGCCGCCCTGACCCTGTATGTCATGGCGCCGTCCTGGCTGCTCATGCTGGCCATGGCCACGCTGACGACCACGCTGGGTGTGGTCGGGGCGCCGGCGGACCGGCCGCTCATCGACATGGCAAAGGTGACGTTCCGCAAACGGCGCCTGTCCTCCGACATCGTCATCCGCGCCCACGAAGCAGCCAAGCTCACCAGCAAAGACCAGTCCATCGCCTTCCCCCAGCCGATCGGCCGGGACGGCGACGGGTGGCGCGTGGTGGTGGATCTGCCCTACGGCAAGACGTTCGAGGACGCGCTGAACGCCCACGGCCGGCTCGCCTCCGGCATGGACATTGCCCCCACTCAGCTCTTCCTCGACAAGGACGAGACGAGCGGCCGGCGGGTGTCGTACTGGATCGCCGACCGTGACCCCCTCGCCGTCCCATCGGGGAAGTCCCCGCTGCTGGGAGCGACACGGGTGGACTTCTGGAAGCCGTTCCCCTGGGGCGTGGATGAGCGGGGCAACCCGGTCATGGCCACGATGCTGTGGCTGTCCCTCCTGGTCGGCGCCGTGCCCCGGCAGGGCAAGACGTTCTCCGCGCGGACGATCGCGCTGGCCGCCGCGCTGGACCCGTACGTCAGGTTGTACGTGTTCGACGGGAAGGCATCGCCGGACTGGCGCAAGTTCGCCCTGGTCGCCCACCGGATCGGGTTCGGGATCGTCCCGAAGAACGGGTTCGACCCCGTCGGGCATCTGCTCACCTCACTGCGGGAGTTGAAGGCGGACGTCGAGGACCGCTACCACCGGCTCTCGGAACTGCCGCTGCACATCTGCCCGGAGGGCAAGCTCACCCCGGAGATCAGCCGGGACCGCAAGCTGAACATGCCCCTCACCCTGTTCGTCGTGGATGAGGTGCAGGAGTACTTGCAGCACCCGGAGCACGGCAAGGAGATCCTGTCCCTGCTGGTCTACCTCGCCCGGGTCGCCCCGGCCGTCGGCGTGAGCGTGATGACGTCGACGCAGAAGCCGGACGACAAGGCGTGCCCCTCCGAGCTGCGTGACCAGCACCAGGCCCGGTTCGCGCTGCGGGTGGGCGCCTACCAGGTCTCGGACACCATCCTCGGCGCCGGCTCCTACAGCGAAGGCTTGGACGCGTCCAAGCTGCTCAAGTCCCACAAGGGTGTGGGGCTGCTCAAGGGCATGTCGGACGACTCCGGGATCGTGCGGACCTACCTGGCCGACGGCCGCGACGCGGAGCGCATCCTCACCCGCGCCGCCGCGCTGCGCGAGGCCGAGGGCACGCTGTCCGGCGACGCGGCCGGCGAGGCCCCGGCGCCGGAGACGTCCGCGACGGTCCTGGACGACGTGGCGGCCGTCCTCGGCAAGGGCGAGGCCAAGGTGTGGTCCGAGACCATCGTGGACCGCCTCGCCGACCTGCGCCCGGACGTCTACGGGCCGTGGGCCGAACTGGAGCCCAAGCCCAAGGCCGAAGCGCTCACCGCCGCGCTCAAGCCGTTCGGCGTGGCCACCGACCAGATCAGCCGGCGCATCGAGGGCAAGCAGGTCAACAAGCGCGGCATCAAGCGCGATGACCTCGCCGCCGCGATTACGCAGCGCAACGAAAAGCGGGACGCCGGATAGGTCCTCGCGACCCGCTACCGGTAGCGGCACCCGTCGCTACCGGTAGCGACCCTGCTAGCGACCCAAACCACGCTTGATCAGGTCGCTAGCGGCTAGCGGCCCACCTGCGGAAACCCTTCAAACACCCCCTGGAAGGCACCTGATGAGCCTTGTCCTCGTTGCTGTCGCCTGCCTGTTCATCGTCACGTTCGGTTACATCGTCAAGTGCTGGTTGAGCCCGTTCGGGGACTGCCGCCGCTGCGACGGCATGGGCCACGACCTCACCACCGACCGCAAGGGACGACCCAAGCGCGGCCGGGACTGCCGCCGCTGCGACGCCACCGGCAAGCGCATACGCGCCGGCCGCTGGATCTACCACCGCGCCGCACGCACCTACCGCGCCGGCACCCGCTGACCAACCCTCGGAGACGCCCGTGACCCTGACCATCCCGCTCGTACTGCTCCTCGCCGCCGTCCTCGCCCTGCTGCTGCGCTTCCGCGCGCTCGGTGCCGGGGCGGCCGTCGCCGCCGCGCTCTTCGGCTTCTACCTCGCCGGCACCACAGCGAGCGACACCGTCAACGAACTCGTCACCGCCGTCACCGGCGCACTCACCGGTATCGGCCGATAGAACCGGGAGACCAGCACGTGAACGAACCCACCGCACACCGTCCCGTGCCCGTGGACATCCACCACCCCACCCCGATCACCGGCACGCACACCGCGCCGCTCGTACCCGTACAGCCCGACACCGTGCCCACCGTGGCGAGCATCGTCCTGCCCGACGGCCGCATCGTCACCGGCTACGCGATCGAACCGACCAAGACCGCACCGGCCACGGCCAAACCGGCCGTATCTCGTACCGCGCTGAACGTCGCGCTCGGCGGGATCGGGTTCCTCGCGGTCAGCTGTGGGCTGCTCATGCTGACCACGTTCATCGCCGCACTCGCCGCGCTCATCCAGCAGCTCATCATCCTCGCCGCCGTCATCTTCGGCGGCTGGATCGCCGTACAGGTCCTCGGCAACCGCGACACCAGCGGCGGGACCACGGTGAACATCCGCAAAGCCGTCATCAAGCGCAACCACTTCCACCGCTGACAAGGGAGAACACCCCTCGTGCTCCGACTGCGCATCAGCGTCACCGACTGGCCCCGCCGGGCCCTGATCCTCACCGACATCCCCCGCCCCCGCTGCCCCGACTGCGACGGGTACGGCGGGATCGATGAGCACTACGTCGACGGCGAAGGCGAGTACGCCGGAACCAACTCGTACCCCTGCCCCTGCTGGAACCACAACCGCCGCTGGACCCTGCTGCCCCTCCCGCGCCTGCCCCGCCGCCGCGCGGCGGCGCCGGACCCGTGGGCGGCCGGCGGGTACAGCGACGAACCGCCTTTCTGAGAGGGCCTCATGGACACCGTCAACATTGCGCACCGCGAAGGAACCGCGGGGCCGCTCGCCGACGCCACCGCCGCCTACACGTCCACCTGCACCAGCCGGACCGGCATCGCTCTGGTCGATGGCATGGGGCATGACGCGGACATCGTCCGCTTGGCGCCGATGCTCGCGGAAACGGCCGCCCGCGTCGGCGCCGGACGCGGCGCTCTGGCCGGGCTGCTGTCGGCTGGACTGCTGGTACACGACCCGGGCCCGGACGCGGTCGGGGTCCTTGCCGTGACGCGGGAGGACGGCGGCACCGAAATCGTGTGGGTCGGGGACTGCCGGGCCTACCACTGGGACGGCACCGTTCTCCAGCAACTGACGACAGACCACAACCTCGCGGCCTACTTGTCGAAGGCGGCCAGGGAGCAGGGTGACGTGCCCGTGGCGGCACTGGCCGAATTCGTTGGCGTCACGCTGGGCCTGGCCGTGCCCGCGACCGTTCCCTACGTCTCGGTCCCGGCCGGAGGACTCCTGATCCTGACCACCGACGGCGTGCACGACCAAGTCCCAGCGGACGTGATGGAAAGCCTGGTCCGCGAACACGAGGCGGCCCCGCAAACTCTCGCCGAATCGCTCGTGGCCGCCGCCCGCCCGGACGCGGACGGCTACCGCGACGACGCCACCGCCGTCGTCATCGCCGTACAGCTCCACGCCTGACCGACAGCACGACCGAGGGCGGCCCCCGTCTCGCCAAAGCCTGGGGCCGCCCTCATCCACCCAACTCAACAGTGGAGGTCCCCAGCATGACTCAACCCACCTTGATCCGGCGAGTACCCGATGGCCGGCCGCGTCTGCTTGACGCCTTCTCGTGCATCGGCGGCGCGACCCGGGGCTATCAACTCGCCGGTTTCCACGTCACGGGCGTGGACGTCCGGCCGCAGCCGGACTACTGCGGTGACGTCTTCCACCAGGGCGACGCGATCGACTTCATCCGGGCCCACGGGCATGAGTTCGACTTCATCCACGCGTCCCCGCCCTGCCAGGGTGAAGGCGCCCCGGCCAAGGGCACCAACGCGGCGCGCAACGCCCGCGCCAGCCGCACGCACCCCCGGCTCATCGTCCCGACCCGCGCCGCGCTGGACACGGTGGGTCGGCCGTACGTCATCGAGAACGTGGCCGGCTCAGAGGTCCGTAAGGATCTGCGGCTGTGCGGGGAGTCGTTCGGGCTCGCCGTGCTCATGCACCGGTACTTCGAACTGAGCGGCTGGACCACCATGCAGCCGGCCCACCTCCGGCACCGGGGACGGGTGCGCGGGTGGCGCCACGGCGAGTACTTCGACGGCCCGTACGTCGCCGCCTACGGCAAGGGCGGCGGCAAGGCCACCGTGGAGGAGATCCGCACCGCAAAGGGCATCGACTGGTCCACCGACCACTTCAACCTCCGCGAGGCCCTGCCCCCCGCCTACACCCGGTGGATCGGACGCGCCTACCTCGCCGCCACGGCGGCGCCGGAGGTGGCCGCATGAGCGCGATGCCGGAAGTTCTGCGGTCGGCGCTCGCGCTCGCCGGGGCCGGTGTTCCGGTGCTGCCGCTGCGGGCGGGCAAGCTCCCGTTCGGGAACTGCCGCACGTGCGCCAAGAACCGGTGCGGCGGGCGGCCGAACATGAAGACGCCGGGCTACTGCCGGTGCGCCGCGCCGTGCCACGCGTGGGCCGCCGCCACCATCGACCCGCACATCCTCAACTCGCCCGCGTGGGCGACGGTCTGGCGCGAGGCGGTGGCGGTCGCCTACCACCCCGGCGGGGCCGGCCTGACCGTGGTCGACCTCGACCACGCGGCGGCCGTCGAATGGGCCCGCGCCACCCTGCCGCCCACCCGGGCCGTGCCGACGACGCGCGGGGAGCACTGGATCTACCGGGGCGCCATGCCGTCCGCCAACGGTGTCCGGCCCGGGGTGGATGTGAAGTCGTCCATGTCCTACGCCCGCTACCTCGGCCCCGGCACCGGCACCATCACCGCTCTGCCGGACGTGGTGCGCGCGCTGATCGTGAGGGAGCCCGCCCCGGTCCGGCCGGTGCGCGCCGCCACCGTGCCGGCCGGGGGCGGCCGGTGTCCGCACCGCACCCCCGTCTACCTGGAACGCGGGATCGCCATGGCAGTGCAGCGGATCACCACCGCCACCACGACCGTACACGCCACGGTGTTCGGCGCGTTCCTGGCCGTGCTGTCCACGCATGGCCGGTGCGGCTGCCTCACCGAGGACCACACGACCCGGCTCTTCGCCGCCGCGCAGGCCAAGGGCGAGACCCTGCGGCACTGCACGGACGCGTGGACCAGCGCCCGCACCCGGTTGGGACTGTGACCATGTCCGACGATGACAAGAACCCCGCCCGGCAGATCATCACCGACTACGCGCAATCGCACTTCCGGTACTTCCGCACCGCCGACGGCACCGTCTACGCGCAGCGCAACGGCCACCCCGTGGCCCGCCCGATCCGCTCGCAGGGCACCACGGGCAGCCACCGGCAGGAACTCATGGTCGGCCTCTTCCGCGACGGGATCGGCGTGTTCAACGGCACCGCCATGAAGGAAGCACTGGACCTGATCGAAGCACTCGCCCTGACCGAGGACGTCCAGCCCGTACACATCCGCGTCGCCCCCGGATTCGACGGAGCGACCTGGCTGGACCTCGGCCGCTCCGACGGGCAGTCCGTGCGCATCCACCCCACCGGCTGGGACATCCGCGTCCCCAACCCGCAGGAAGTCTGCTGGCGGCGCACCCAGCTCACCGGGGAACTCCCCCTACCCGCCCGGGACACCAACGGCAAGGGCATCGATCTGCTGATGCGGCTGTGCAACTTCGCCAGCGCGGAGACGGAGTGTCTGGCCATCGCGTGGCTGATCGGCTGTCTCGGGCCGTCCGTGCCCGTCCCCGCCCCGTTCCTCACCGGCCCGCAGGGCGCGGGGAAGTCAACCGGCGGGCGGATGCTCGTGCGGATCATCGAGGGCATGACCGGGGACCTGCGCCGGGCCCCGAAGGATGAGGAGAACCTGATCGCGGCCGTGGCGGCGGGGTGGGTGACCGCGCTGGACAACCTCTCCCACATGACCCCGGACCTCTCCGACGCGATGTGCTGCATCGTCACCGGGGCCGAGAGCGTCAAGCGCGCCCTGTTCACCGACGGGGACGTCTTCCGCGTCGGCTACCGCCGCCCCCTGCTCCTCACCGGAATCGACGTCGGCGTCATCCGCCCCGACCTCGCCGAACGGCTCCTTCCTCTGCGGCTGGAACGGCCCCGCGTGCGGCGGACCGAGGCGGAACTGTGGGCGGACTTCGCGGAGGTGCTGCCCGTCATCCTCGGCTCGCTGCTGGACCTCACGGTTCAGGTGCGTGCGGCTGAGGCGGACATCCCGACCGACCTACGGATGGCCGACTTCGCGCACCTGTGCGCGCAGCTGGATGCCGCCACCGGGCTGGGGGCGCTCGCCGCCTACCGGGCCAGTCTGGACGACCTCAACGACGACGTGATCGAGGGCGACCTATTGGCGCAGACCGTGCTCAAGCACGCCGCCAGTATCGATCCGGGCACCGAGCAGCGGATGACGTCCGCCGAATGGCTGCACTGCCTCACGGGCCTCTATGCGGGTGAGGACTTCCGTCCCCTGCCCAAAGGGTGGCCGACCACCGGCAAGGTGCTCTCAGACCGCCTCAAGCGCCTTCAACCCACCCTCGCCGCCCGGGGCGTCCTCATCGACTGGGGCCGCACCAAGACATCCCGCTACATCGAGATCGCCGCGTCGGCCGTCGCACCTCCCCCGCACGAGCAGGAAGCGGCCTTCTGACCGCCCGGCACCCCACCCGCTTGGACAAGCAAGAGGAGCACCAAGGGCAAGATCACGCCCGGGGGTGCTCCTCTTGCAGTTCGGCGCATGCGCCGCCGGTGGTCGCGCCGCGAAGCGGCTCCTTCTCCACGCCCTGAGCCGCGCACCACAACAGACACCACCCCCTCTTTGTCCGAAGTAGAGAGACGCTGCGTCACCTGCGTCACCCACACCCCGCAAACGGCGTGTGGCCTGCCGAAACAGCGGTGACGCAGACGGCCGATTCCTGCGTCACCCCGCGTCACCCGCGTCACCCGGTGACGAACGGCTACGTCACCGGGTGACACACCCCCGCGCCCTGCGTCACCACAAAACCGCAGGTCAGAAGCACGAATGACGCAGATGACGCAGGTGACGCAGAAATCCGCACCTCGGACAGGCGCGAGCACTAGAAAGCCATCCCCCGCCCGATCGCCCCATCACGCTTTCTGAGGAGTCACACCGTGGCACGCCCCCAGATGCTCAAGCTCCCCGATGTCCTCACCGAACTCGATATGAGTCGCGCCGCCTTCTACCGCCTGCGCGCACGAGGTAAGGCGCCGCGTCTCCTCAAGCTCCCCAATGGCCAACTCCGTATCCGTCGATCCGATCTGGACAACTGGTTGAACGGTTGCGAAGACGTCGCCTCCTGACCTGACCGCCGGACAACCGAAGAACAGAGGGGCCCGCCGTACGCGGCGGGCCCCTCCCCTCATGGGGAGAGACATGCTCACGTACGACGTAGACATCTGGTCGATCAGGCAGCGAAAGGGACGACCCAAGCCTTTCGAACTCCGGTGGAAAGTCGGGGCCAAACCTCACTCGCGAAGCTTCAAGCTCAAAGTTCAGGCGGATGGTCGGCGCTCCGAGTTGATGGCGGCGCTCCGCGACCGTCAGCAATTTGACGAGGAATCCGGCCTACCCGCTTCCGAGTTGGCTGCACTGAATACGCCGACTTGGTACGAACACGCTAATACGTACGCGCTCATGAAGTGGCCCGGTGCCGCAGCAAAGCAACGGGCCAGCATCGCTGAGGGGCTCGCTGTGGTTACCCCGGCCCTGGTCACCAATACGCGCGGTGCCCCCGACCGGAAGGTCTTGCGTCGCGCCCTCTACACCTGGGCTTTCCGTGGCGTGACTGACGAGAAAGACGACGTCGTCTGCCGTCTCGACATCGAGTCACCGCCGGCGGATGTGCGCTCCGCGCTCGACTGGTTGGCCAAGAACTCGTTGAAAGTCACCGCGCTGGAAGAGCCCGACAGGCTCCGTCCCGCTCTTGAAGCACTGTCCCGGAAGCTTGACGGCAACAAGGCTGCCGAGAACACCGTGAAGCGCAAGCTCATGGTGTTCAGCAACGCGCTCCGGTACGCGGTGGAGGAGAAGGGATACCTGACCAGGAACCCTCTGCTACGGGTCGACTGGTCACCGCCGACGACGGATGACGAGGTGGACTTCCGCTACGTCCCCGGCCCCGCGCTCGCCCGTCGGCTGCTGGAAGCGGTGAAGGGACGGGGGCAGCGTGGCGAGCACCTTGAAGCATTCTTCGGCTGCATCTACTACGCGGCAATGCGTCCTGGTGAGATCGCCTCACTCAAGGACACAGACTGTCGTCTCCCTCCGGACACCGAGGGGTCCGCTGAAGAATGGGGAGAGCTTCTGTTGGAAGAGAGTCGGCCGGAGGTGGGCTCCGGATGGACCGACGACGGAGAGTCGTACGAGAAGCGTGGACTCAAGCGGCGGGCGCGCCGCGCCACTCGCTCGGTGCCCGCGCCGCCCGCGTTGGTTCGCTTGCTCCGGGAGCACAAGCGCCAGTTCGGCACGGCCCCCGACGGTCGACTGTTCCGGGCAGCGCGAGGCGGACGTATCCGTTCCACCGAGTACTGCGAGGTGTGGAGCATGGCCCGAAGCGAGGTCCTGACCGCTGCCGAGGTGGAGAGTCCACTCGCTGAAGTTCCGTACTCCCTGCGGCACGCTGGGGTCTCCCTATGGATCAAGGCGGGTGTTGACCCCGTCGAAGTCGCACGGCGGGCGGGACACAGCATCGCCGTGCTCTACCGCTTCTACGCGAAGATCTTGCACGGTGCCCAGACGCGATCCAATCAGCTCATCGACAAGGAGCTGAGCAGCGATGATGACGGGTGATCCTGGCCCACACATGGCCCACACGGGCTGATCAACACCGGGATTCACGCGTACGAGGTGAGACAGGGTGAACACAGGGAAGGCGTCTCCGAACCGGAGACGCCTTCCCTGACCTGCTACTTCTCTGACGTGGCGGTGGGTGTGGGATTTGAACCCACGGTGACATCGCTGCCACGACGGTTTTCAAGACCGTTCCCTTAGGCCGCTCGGGCAACCCACCCGCGCCCCGCCCACCAGCGGCGGAGCGGCTACAGCCTACCGGGCCCAGCCGGCCTCCGGGGTCGTTGGCCCGTCCCTGGCTCGCAGGCTGGGAATGTCAGCCGTAGGCCATGGCCATGCCCAGCAGCAGTGCAAGCGGGAGCAGGGCGATACCGAGTGCGGCACCGGCGGCCAGCATGCGCGGTACGCGCAGGGAGAGACGGTGTGGCAAGAGCCAGGCGACGGCGAGCGATACTCATGGCTGCCTCGTACTGGTGAGCGTCATACGTTCCAGGGTCCGCAGGCCAGGGCGTTCTCACCGGGAACGGATGATGCGCCATTCACTCAGGTCTTCATCCCAGGACACCTCGATCGCGCCTCCCATGGCCTGTCGGATCGCGGCGAAGTCGAGCGCGGCAAGTTGCCGAAGTGCCTCATCGGAGACGTGCGTCGAGATCCGCAGCACCACGCCGTCGGCTCCTGGCCGTTCTTCCGGACCGCTGTCCGGGGGCGGGGCCGGTGCGCGGCGGAGCGCTCTGGCCCATCGGTGGATCACGGCGCGTGCCGCCTGGTAGCTGTCCTCGCCCGCCTTGGTGATCAGCGTCTGGAGGAAGGGGACCAGCGCGCCCGCGAGCACCGCTGTCGTGACGACTTCCACCGGCCCGCGGGTGGGGTGCCGACGCTTGTACTCATCGACTTCGGCGAGGAACGCGTCCGCCTCCACCCCCTTACCCAGGGACAGCAGGTTGGCCGCCCTCTTGTGCGCGACGCGCGGCTGTCTGTTCGCGTAGTCGATCGGTCGAGACCGCTCGGTCAGAGGTCGTCGCTCAATGGAGCCGGGTGAGTCGTCGCCGTAGTAGGCCCGCCGGTACCACGTCTCCGCTTCCTCGCGCGCACCACGGGCCGCGAGCAGATCGCCCAGTGCCTCCGCGGCCGACAGCACGTCGTAGCCGCCGTCGGTCGCCAGCGCGGCCAGCCGGTACCAGCCCTCCGCCTCACCGTTCCTCCCAGCGTGGGACAGGAACTCGGCCATCATGAACTTGCTCGGGCTCTCGCCCTCCGGCTCCTGTTCGGCGGTGGCACGGAACCATGGCTCCGCCTCCGCCGGAGTGCCCTGGCGTAGCCGGGTGACCGTTTCCGCGTCAGTGACCCGCCCGAGCGCGTGCAGTTTGCCGACCAGGCCCTGCCCGAACGGCTCGCCGTTCCGGACTCCGTACCAGAACGCGTCCTCGTTCGCCTGATGACCCACCAGCGATCAGCCTCCCGTTGCGCGATACCCGCTGCCTCGCTCGATGAGCCTAGGGCCATGCCGTGCGGCTCAGTCGGTGACCGGGTAGTTCCACCGCACGTACGAGAGCGCCCGTGCCCGCGCCTCCACCACCGCCATGCGTGCGGCGCGCTCCGCCGGGTCGGTGTGGGCCGCCTGGCCGGTCGCCCTGCCGGGCCACTTGCGGTGGAGGAGTCCCGTCTCGGCCGAGAACCAGCCTCGGCTGACGGAGCCCAGTGCGAGGAGCAGCCCGGTGTCCTCCGAGGCCGGGAGGGCCATCCAGCCGCCGAGGGCGAGCACGAGGTGGCGGCGGGCGAAGAGTGTTGCCGGGTGGACCGGGGCGCGGTAGTCGTACGCCGCCCAGTGGTCCAGTACGGTGCCGCGCTCCAGCGGGCCCGCGTCCGGGTCGCCCGGGAAGCCCGCCATGGAGCCGTCGGGCAGCAGATCCAGCACCCTCGACGTCGCCCAGCCGATGGTCGGGTCGGCTTCGAGCGCGGCCAGGTCACGGGCGAGCGCCCCCGCCGTCAACTGGTCTTCGGCGTCCAGGACCTTGACGTACTCGCCGTCCGCCACCGCGAGCGCGAGCGTACGGGCGGTGCCCGGGCCGCCGGGGCGGCCCTGGGTGAAGGTCACCCTCGGATCGTCGGGGACGTACGGGGCGACCTCGTTGCTCCGGCCGTCCTCCTGGATCAGCCAGTGCCACTCCCACCCCTCGGGCAACTCCTGTGCGCGGAGGGACTTGTACGCGTCCGGCAGGAAGCGCGCGGACGGGGCATGGACGGCGGTAATGACGACGACACGCCGCCGCACGGCACTCACCGCCTTTCCAGGGGCGTGGTGAACAGCATCTCCGTGCGGTCACCGGCAAGCGTGACGTCGGACATCTCCACGACCCGGTCGTTGACGTCGTACGACGTCTTCCGGAGCAGGAACACCGAGGTGCCGGGCGGCAGTTCGAGCTCCTCCGCCTCTTCCGGCGTCGACGGGCGGGCGGTGAACCGCTCCTCGATACGGTCCAGCTCGATCCCGACCGAGAGAAGCTGGTTCTGCGTGCCGCCGGGCCACGGTTCGTTGGCCGCGTCCAGAAGCCTCGGGTTCGACTCGACCAGCGCGCGGACGAGGTACGAGGTGACCAGCGCGAACGGCGCGGTCCCGGCGGCGTACCGAGTGCGATACGTACGCTCCACCAGGGCGGTTCCCTCGGGGACGCCGAGTGGGTCGGCGAGCCGCTTGTCCGCCGTGGTCTCGCGGTACGACGCGTGGAAGACGAGATCGTTGACGTCAAGGCCGGTGTCGTGCTCGGTGGAGCCCGTCCGCAGTCGTTGCGCCTTCGGCTGCCGGGCCCGGTCCTTCTCCCACTGATGACGTCGATTCGTGCGCAGCACCTTCGTACGGGCTGTACGGACGACGTCGCAGCGGTCGTGCCGCTTCGCGATCAGCCCCTCGTCCTTCTCGGCCATGGCTGCTCACCGTCCCTGTCGGGCGACAGCACCAGCGTACGACTCGTGAGGAAGTCCTGCCGGGTTCGGAGGGATGGACCGCGGGAGGCCCGGCTCCGGTCGGCCGTGCGAGGATGTCGGATCAGCCGTCGGTCACGGCACCTCGGGTTCGCGTGGGATTCATGGGATTCAGCGGAGAGGCATTCAGGATGGGCAGCCCCGGCTCGGACGTTCTGGACACACTTGGCCGTGGGTACGTGCGCGATGCTCCCGGCTCGTTCGGGAAAGGGTGGCTCGCCGCGCGGTGGGTGAATCCCCGGTTGGGGGACCATCCGCGGCAGCGTGTCGTGGAGACCCGGTTCGGTGCCCGGTTCGCCGTTGACACGCAGGACTTCATCCAGCGCTACCTGTACATCTTCGGGATCTGGGAGCCGCACATCACGCGGTGGCTGCAGAGCCGGCTGAAGCCGGGGGACGCGTTCGTCGATGTCGGCGCGAACATCGGGTACTACAGCGTTCTCGCGTCGGGCCTCGTCGGGAGCACGGGCCGGGTCGTGGCCATCGAGGCGTCGCCCACCTTCCACGAGCGGGTGGTGCGGCACATACGGCTCAACGACTGCCGCAACGTACGGGCCGTCAACGCCGCCGTCTCCGACAGCCGGAGGGCGGTGACCTTCGTGCTGGCCAGCTCGGCGAACATGGGGGCGAACAGCATCGTTCCGTACGACGGGCCGGCCGAATCGTCCTTCGAGACCGAGGCCGTTCCGCTGACGGAACTGCTGGAGCCCGACGACATATCCCGCGCGCGGGTCATCAAGATCGATGTCGAAGGGGCCGAGGGGGCCGTCGTACGGGGCATGGCGCCGCTCCTCGACCGGCTACGGCCCGATGTGGAGATCGCGGTCGAGGTGGCCCCCGGGCGTATGGCCCAGCTCGGTGACTCCGTCGAGGAACTGCTGACGACGATGCGCGACCACGGCTTCCACACCTACCGCATCGACAACGACTACCTGCCCGACAGCTATCCCCTGGCGATCCGCAGTACGTCGGTCGTTCCCGAGCGGTGGCGTGGATCCGTCCTCGGGCAGCAGTGCGACCTGATCTTCTCCAGGGTCGACGCCGAGGCGCTGGGCTGACGCACTGAGACCCCGGCGCCCGGCCGCTCGTCTCCGGTCACGGGCCGGACGGTGCCCGCTGGTCGCGGGCACCGTCCGTGCTGTAGTCCTGGAGGACAGGCGGTCAGCTTTCGCCTTCGCGTTCGCCCAGGGTGACTTCGGCCGTGGACTCCTTGCCGTCGCGCTTGTAGGTGAGCGTGACCTTGTCGCCCGGCTTGTGGGCCCAGATCTGGCCGATCAGGGTCGGGCCGCTGTCGACCGGAGTGTCGTTGAACTTCGTGATGACGTCACCCGCCTTCAGGCCCGCCTGCGCCGCCGGGCCGTCCGGGGAGACCGCGGGGGTTCCGCCCTCACCGTCGGCGGCGATGGTGGCGCCCTCTCCCGTATCGGTCATCGTGACCGTCGCGCCGATCACCGGGTAGACCGGCTTGCCCGTCTTGATGAGCTGCTCCGCGACGTTCTTCGCCTGGTTGATCGGGATGGCGAAGCCGAGGCCGATCGAGCCCGCCTGGGACTGGCCCAGGCCGCCGCTGCCCGCCGACTGGATGGCGGAGTTGATGCCGATGACCGCGCCCCGCGCGTCCAGCAGGGGGCCGCCGGAGTTGCCGGGGTTGATCGACGCGTCGGTCTGGAGGGCGCTCATGTACGAGCTGCCCGAGCCTGATCCGGAGCTGTCGCCCGAACCGTCCCCGGAGGCGACCGGGCGGTTCTTGGCGCTGATGATGCCCGTCGTCACCGTGTTGGAGAGGCCGAACGGCGCGCCGATCGCGATCGTCGTGTCGCCGACCGCGACCTCTTCCGAGTTGGCGAGAGGGAGGGGGGTGAGGCTGGAGGGAGCGTTCTTGAGCTTCACCACCGCGACGTCGTAGCCCTGGGCCCGGCCGACCACCTCGGCGTTGTACTTCTTGCCGTCGGAGAAGGTCGCGGTGAGGTCGCCGCCGTTGGCCGCGGAGGCCACGACGTGGTTGTTGGTGAGGATGTGGCCCTGCTTGTCGTAGATGAAGCCGGTGCCCGTGCCCCCCTCGCCGTTGCCGCCCTTCGCCTCGATCGTGACGACGCTCGGCAGCGACTTGGCGGCCACCGAGGCCACCGTGCCCGCGTCGCGCTTGACCTCCTTCGGGGCGTCCGCCGCCGAGACGGTGGTCGAGCTCGCGGAGCCGTTGTCGTTGTTCTCCGCCGCCCAGTAGCCGATCCCGCCGCCGACCCCGCCCGCGACGAGCGCGGCCACGAGCACGGCGGCGATCAGCCCACCCCCGCGTCCGCGCGGCGGCTTGGGTTCGAGGCCGGGCGCCGGCGCGCCCCAGACAGGGCCGTCACCGCCGCCCCCGTAGGCGGGGAGTGCGGGCGGGGGCGGCGGCCAGCCGGCGTCCACGGGGCCCGCCGCGGTGGGCCGGCCCACCGACGCGCCGACGGGGACGGGGCCAGGGGGCGGCGCGGGCGACGCGGGGGCCCCGTACTCCGGCGGCGGGTAGGCCGCCGCGGCAGGGGCGGGGGCAGGGGCGGCGTACGGGGGCTGGGGGGCGTGGTCCGGCTGGGGCGCGTGGCCTGACTCGGGTGCGTGGGCCGGCTGCTGCGGCGGTGCGCCCGCCGGCCGCTCCGGGTCGGCGCTCGCCGGCTGCCCGCCCGTGGACGCCGGGGGTGTGGGCGCCGGGCCCGGCCGCGGGTCCGTGGAGCCGGACGCGGCCTCTCGCGGGGCGGACGCGGGTGTGCCCTCGGGAGCGGCATCCGGTACCGGAGGTACGGACGGGACGGAGGGGCCCGCGGTGCCCTCGTTCTCGGTGCTCACAGCTCTTTCTCCTCGGTTCCACTCGGTCTTCGGCCAGAGTCCGCTGTGCAAGTGTCTGCGGTCAGCTTTTCCCACAGCACGTCAGACCACTGTAAGCAGGACCTGTGCATCTGCCCGTCCATCTTTACTCCGGACATTACGGACGGTTCCGGAGGGGCTCCGCGAAGAACCCCGCAAGGACCCCGGAAGGACCCCTTCGAACACCCGTCTACCCTGCCACGATGACACCATGACGCGGTGACCCAAGCACGACAGCACAGCATCCAGGTCGTCGCCCACCGCGGAGCCTCGGAGGACGCCCCCGAGCACACCCTGGCCGCGTACACGAAAGCCATCGAGGACGGCGCGGACGCCCTTGAGTGCGATGTACGTCTCACCGCCGACGGGCACCTCGTCTGCGTCCACGACCGGCGCGTCAACCGCACCTCCAACGGGCGCGGCGCGGTCTCCGCCCTGGAGCTGGCCGATCTCGCGGCGCTCGACTTCGGCTCCTGGAAGGACAGCGAGGAGAGCCCGGACTGGCGGGACCCGGAGCTCACCTCCGTACTGACGCTGGAACGGCTCCTCGAACTCGTCGCGGACGCCGGCCGCCCCCTCCAGCTCGCCGTCGAGACCAAACATCCCACCCGCTGGGCCGGCCAGGTGGAGGACCGGCTGCTGCACCTGCTGCGCCGCTTCGGCCTGGACACCCCCGGTGACGCGGAGTCGCGCGTACGGGTCATGAGCTTCTCGGCGCGTTCCCTGCACCGGATCGCGAACGCCGCGCCCCAGCTGCCGACCGTCTACCTCATGCAGTTCGTCTCGCCCCGGCTGCGCGACGGAAGGCTGCCCGCCGGCGCGCGGATCGCCGGGCCCGGGATGCGCATCGTCCGTAACCATCCCGGCTACATCACCCGGCTCCAGCAGGCGGGCCACCGTGTCCACGTATGGACGGTGAACGAACCGGAGGACGTCGACCTCTGTGTACGTCTCGGCGTCGACGCGATCATCACCAACCGGCCCCGCCAGGTGCTCTCCCAGCTCGGCCGGGCCGTCTGAACATCCCCCTCCCCGAACACCTCTCGCATACGAACGGTTACGGGGAGTGCACCGGCGCGTTCCTGGCTTGTTCGGTCGGTACGAGTGCGCCAAAGGCCCTTGCCGGGCCGGTTTCCGCGTCAGGCCCCCGGGGCATTCACACGGTGGCGTGGGGCAAAGGAGGTCTCGGGGGTGGCGTTTGTGGTGACACAGGAAGTACCCACGTCTTCTTGCATGGCCGTGCCCCACGGCCCTGCGGGCGTGGGGCAGGCGCGGCACCGTATGCGGGAGCAGCTGAGCCGCAGCGGGGTGTCGGAGTCGGTCGTCGACGATGCCGTACTGATCCTTTCCGAACTCGTCAGCAACGCGTGCCGGCACGGCAGACCGTTGGGGCGTCCGGAGACCGGCGACGGCGACATCCGCGCGGAGTGGCGCGTCGACAAGGCGGGGCGGCTGACGGTCGAGGTGACGGACGGTGGCGGACCGACCCGGCCGATTCCGGCCACACCCTCGGTCACGGCCCGTGGCGGCCGCGGACTGAACATCATCTCCTCGCTCGCGAAGGAGTGGGGCGTACGGGACAGCGCGACCGGTGAGGTCACGGTCTGGGTGATCGTCACCGAGGGGCACCGACACGAGGACTTCGCCACCCGCGTCTCGGCCCCCGGCGTGACGGGGCTCGACGACCTTGAGGACCTCGACGCCCTGGAAGACCTGGAGGACCTCGACGATCTGGACGGCCTCGACGGGCCGACGGGCCGGAGGGCATGGACCGGCTGGCGGGCCTGAGCGGGCCTGAGCGGGCCGGAAAGCCCGGGAGCCCGGAAAGGCTCGACGGGACCCCGTGGCGCACCCGAACGGAGATGCCGCTGCCATACGCCCGTACGGGTTCTCCGTACGGGGTCGGCCACCCTGCGCGCTCCCCGTGGACTCCACCGGGGGCGTGTGGGCCCCGTACGGCCCGGCCCTGTCCGAGCGGGGCGCTAGGCTCGGCCGACACCGCATCGCCGTTCACGGGAGAAAGCCACCATGGCCAAGAAGCGCCCCCAGACGAAGGCCGCGAAGGCTCAGCTCAAGGACGGCCCCGTCCCGGTGGTGGGGGCCCGTGAACCCTGCCCGTGCGATTCGGGCCGCCGTTACAAGGCGTGTCACGGCCGCGCCGCCGCGCACGCCGTCACCGAGCTGGTCCAGCGGCCCTTCGAGGGCCTGGCCGGTGAGTGCGACTGGGTCGCGCTGCGCGAGCTGGTGCCCGCGGCCACCGCCGAACTGACGCTCAGGGACGGGCTGCCCGAGGGCGTGCCGTCCGTGACGCTCGCGACGGTCCTGCCGATGGCCTGGCCCGCGCTGCGCCGCGACGACGGCTCCGTGCTGCTCGCCCTCCAGAACGACACGTCGTCCGGCGATCTGAGCCGCGATCTCGCCGACACGCTGCGGCGCGCCCTCGCCGCCGAGCCGGGCCGGCCGGTGGCCGCCCACCGGGTGCCCGCCGACGGTCCGCGCCTCCAGGACCTGCTGGACCCCGCGGCGCCGTTCGCGCCGGTCGTGCACTCCGGGTTCGAGTTCTGGGTGCCGGACGCGGAGAACAGCTCGGCGGAGGTGACCGCCTCCCTGGAGCGGGCCAACGCCGCCGCCATCCCGACCGCCCTGCTCTCCGGCACGGACGCCGCGTACTGGTGCGAGACGCCGGAGAAGAACCACCTCCGCTGGGTCATGCCGTACCCCGAGGAGAAGCTGCTGGACGCGCTGGCGCGGCTGCACGCGGCGGGCACGTCGAGCCTCGGCGAGGGGACCCGGCTGGTCGGTTCCTTCCGGGCGCACGGCCTCACCGTCCCGGTGTGGGACCTGCCGAGCGCGATGGGTGCGGAGGAGTGCGAGAAGCCCGCCGCGGAGTTCGCCGAACGGCTGGCGACGGCCCTCGCCGACGACGCGCCGCTCACGGGAGAGGAACGCCGGGCGCGCGGTGGGCTCACCAACCGCCAGGTGACGCTGAGCTGAGCCGGGCGACACCCCCGGAGGGGTTGCGATCCCAAAGGGTTCCACGGAAGTCCACAGAAGTTCACAAGAGTTCGGTGATACCAGTCACACCTCGCTCTACCGGCCAGTAATTCGTTGTCTGAATACGCCGGATCGAATTTGCTAACCGCCGATCTCTTGTTACCGTTCTAGAAGCCCGGTCGCTGGTGCATCCCCCGTCGCCAGCGACCGGGCGTCCGCGTTCCCGGTCCCGGCCGATCCGTCCGCCTTCGGGTCAACGGACGTCAGGACCCGAGGAGTTGCTTCCCGAGCGCAGCAGCAGGGGCCCGTCGTCCGCGCCGGCCCCGTCCTCCCCCGGCGCCGCGAACTCGGCCATCGCCAGATAGCCGGAGCGCTTTCCCCGGAACGGCTCACGCGATGTTTCACAGGTCGCCGGTTCGTCGTCCGCCGCGATCGCGCAATACGTCTGTACGGTGCGCCCGCGCGGGCCCATCAGGCTGAGTACGGCGAGCAGTTCACCGCCCGTCGCATTGCGATAGTAAGCACGGGCCCAGATCTGCCCGCCCTCGGCGACCCCGCCGGAAGCGGCATCGTCCACGGTGCCGGTGTCGGAGGCGACACCGCCGGACAGGACACACGTCTGCGCCTCGACACCCGCGGGGGAGGCGACTTCAGGCCCGCATCGTTCGACGGTCCGCTCCGCCGGAGCCGCGGGATCCGCGGAATCTGCGGGATCCGCGGAGTCCGCCGGATCCGTACGCGCCCGCTCCGTACGCCGCGCGTCCGTAACGGGTGGTGCGGAGGCCCGTACGGGGACGGTGGCGCCCTCCGGGGCGGTGGCGGGACCCGAGCCGGGCGGGGGGCCGCCAGGGCCCGCGAGAGGGCCGGGGGCGCCCGCGGAGGCCACCAGGGGCAGCAGCGCCGCGCACACCACTGCGGCGGTGAGCCCGAAAATGCGGAGATTCATGGTGGGCCGAAGATAGCGGCGCGACGGGCCGCCCAGGGACGCCTCGCGGCCACTTCCCGGACAACTGGGCCCGGCTCACACCCGTACGAGTGATGCGGCCGGCCCGCGCACGACGGGACAGCCCGGGTTCCCTTCCGGTCCGGGCCGTCCGGCCGAGGCTCCGGCGGGTTCAGTACGCGAGCCTGCTGCCGCCGTCGGGCGCGCCGGTGCTCGCCTCGACCAGCGCGTCCACGACCGCCTCCACATCGGGCAGCCACGGCGCCGCGGAACCCGCCAGGGGCTCCCGCTCCCAGCGGACCTGCCCGCCCGCGGCCTCGGACGGCGGCAGGACGAGATAGCCGCCCTCCCCGTGGAACCGCAGCGAACTGGGCACCCAGTCCTTGGCGTAGAGCAGCTCGCCGAGCTGTTCGAGGGTGTACGGGGCCACCATCAGCGACCAGCGCGTGGGCGTCGCCACGACCGGGCCGAGCCGCATGCCCATCCGGTCCAGCTCCACCAGCGCCCGCGCGCCGGCGACGGCCGGCAGGCTCACCGCGCAGGGCGCCGCGCCGCCGGTGGCCAGGACGATCGGGGCCGTGGGCCGGTTCTCCCACCACCAGCGCACCATGCGCGCGTCGGCGGTCGCCGCGAGCAGCCCTGGATCGAAGGGGTGGGCGCCCGGTACGACGCATTCCGGGTCGGGGCAGGCGCACCCCCGGCCGCGGGTCCCGCGTCCGCCGGCCGCCTTGAGTCCGGCGCCGGGGAGTACGGGCCAACCCCAGTCCGAGGCGCAGATGAGCGCCGCGTCGAGCTGGGCAGGACTCTTCTTGCTCCCCTTGCGCCGGAGCCGGAGCCTGCGTCGCCTTCCGAGGATCTCGCGCATGAGCGCTCGTTCCTTTCCGTTGAACGCCGAGGTCCACATGACACCGACACCCTGTGCGCATGTCCGTGCATGTGTGTGCATCACTTCACCGTGCGTACATCCAGCGCTCTGCCGCCCCCTGCCCGAGGCACCGACAGTCCTTCCTGGTCCGCGGTGCGGGGCACCGTACCTGGACCGATCACGGACGGTCGTCGTTACTTCTTCGGTTCGTCGCTTCGTCGCGTGGTCTGAACGGGGTGGAACGTGTGGCGAGGAGTGGCGTGCGCATGGCGCTTGCTGTTCCGCTGTCGCGTGTCGCGCGTGGTGTCGCGCTTGGTTTCCCGCTGTCCCGCTGTACTTTTCTCGCCACTCCGGGGGATGGGGCGTGGCCTACGGCGGTTAAGACGCCAAGGCCCGCCGCCAGGTTCCGGGGCGGTCCCAACTGCCCCTGTCCGTCACCGTTTACGTACCCAGCACGTTCGGAATGACGCTCACGTTCGGAATGACGCTCCAGGCGCTCTACCAGGGTTGTTGTGGAACTCGGCCCTGGCAGATCCCCTGTTGAACGCCATCAGTCGATCGCAAAACATGGTCAGGGGGGTCATTTTTCGGCCAAGTTCAGGATCCCACAGAAACCCGCCGGTGCGCCAGGACAATGCTGGACATTGCATCTGCTGTGCGTGTACATGTGGATGCAATGCCAGCCGTGCAGAATGACATGGGGGTTTGCGATGCTATTGAGCGAAACGCACCCACCGGGAAGCGACCGCCATGAGCGCGCCTAACCTGCCGAAAGTGGCCGGAATCAATTCAGCAGTTGACGCTTCCGCGCACACTGCCGCGCCGCGTGACGTCATCCCGGCTCCGCCGGGCGCGCTGATCCAGGACCGGCTGGCCGGCTGGGTCTCGGATCTGACCACCCTCCACGAGCTGGTGGAACGCCTGTCCAGGACCGGTTCACCGGACGCCGCCCTCGACGAACTGCTGCGCGCCGGAGCCGCCCTGGTCGGCGCCCGGCGCGGCCTGGTGGTGCTGGAACCGGCGGACGGGCTCGGCCCCGTCACCACCGTCGGCCTCGGCCTCTCACCGTCCGATCTCGGCCATCTGGAGACCGTGCCGCGCCACGCGAGCGCGTACGGCAGGCTGCTCCTCGACGGGGGCGGGTCGAACGGGTCGAACGGCGGCGTGGCCGAACCCGATCTGTTCGCGGATCCGGCCACGGACCCGCGCCGGCGCGAGGTCGCGGCCCGGCTCGGCTACGGGGCGAGTTACGCCGTTCCCCTGCGCACCGATGCGGCGATGGACACGACCCCGGCGCGGTCGGGACAACTCGGCGTGGCGGTCTGGTTGTACGACGAGCCAGCCGAACCGGCGGCTCGCCGGCGCCATCTCGTCGGGCTCTACGCCCGCCACGCCGCCGCCCATCTCACCCGCCTGCTCGAACTGGACCGGGCCCGCACCCGCGCCACCGCCCTCACCGAGGAGCTGCGGCCCGGCCCGCTGCCCAGGGTCCCGGGCGTACGGCTCGCCGCGCGCCGCCTCACAGACCCGTACACCGCGGCCGGCGCGGGCCCCCGTACCGGCCCCGATACGCCCGGCCACCGGCGCGGGCGCGGATACGGGCACGGCGGCGACTGGTACGACGCGCTGCCGCTGCCCGAGGGCGCCCTGAGCCTGTCCGTCGGCTCGGTCAGCGGCTCGGGACCCGGCGCGCTCGCCGCCACGGCCCGGCTGCGCGCCGCGCTGCGGGCGTACGCCGTGATGGAGGGCGAGGACCCCGTCGCCGTCCTCTCCGACCTGGAACTGCTGCTCCGGCTGACGGAGCCCACCCGTACGGCCACCGCGCTCTTCGCGTACGCCGAGCCCGGCCCGCGCAAGATCGTGTTCGCCGGGGCGGGGCACGCGCCGCCGCTGCTCGTCGGGGACCGGCGCACCGAGTACGTCGAGACCACCCTGTCCGCGCCGCTCGGGATGGTCTCCGGCTGGCAGGCGCCGAGCGTGGAACTGTGGCCCGCGCCGGGCGAAACGTTGCTGCTTTACACAGATGGGCTGCTGCACCGTACCGGCGCTCCTATGGACCGCGCCTTCGCCCGGCTGCGTACCGCGGCGGCGAGCGTCCCCTCGTCCGCGCGCAGCGATCCGGGGGACGTCGCGGACCACGTCCTGCGGACCCTGTTCCCGGAAGACCGGCGGCAGGAGGCGGGCGGGGCGGGGGAGCCGGGAGGGCCGGGAGAAGAGGACGGGGACATCGTGCTGCTCGCCGCCCGCTTCGACTGATTCCTCACAGAGATCCGGCCCCTCTTCCCGTCACACATACGATGGAAAAAATGGGCTTTCGTACGAGGAGAAGACGTGGCTGAAGAGCTCACCCCGGAAACACCGGAACCGGGAGCGGAGACCCCTGAGACAGCGGAAGAGCCGATCAAGCAGAGGAAGAACGGTCTGTATCCGGGCGTGTCCGACGAGCTCGCGGAGAACATGAAGTCCGGCTGGGCCGACACCGAGCTGCACGGCCTGCGCCCCATCCCGCAGGCGGCCGAGACCGCCGCCCGCCGCGCCGCGCTCTCCGCGCGCTTCCCGGGCGAGCGCCTGGTGATCCCCGCCGGGAACCTGAAGACGCGCTCCAACGACACCGAGTACGCGTTCCGCGCGTCGACGGAGTACGCGTACCTCACCGGCGACCAGACCCAGGACGGCGTGCTCGTCCTGGAGCCGAAGGGCGAGGGCCACCGGGCGACCGTCTATCTGCTGCCGCGCTCCGACCGGGAGAACGGCGAGTTCTGGCTCGACGGACAGGGCGAGCTGTGGGTCGGCCGCCGGCACTCCCTCACTGAGGCCGAGCAGCTCCTCGGCCTGCCCGCCAAGGACGTACGGGAACTGCCCGCCGCGCTCAAGGAGGCCACGGGCCCCGTCCGTAACGTCCGGGGGCACGACGCCGGCATCGAGGCGGCGCTGGCCGACAAGGTCACCGCCGAGCGCGACGAGGAGCTGCGCGTCCACCTCTCCGAGGCGCGCGCAGTGAAGGACGCCTTCGAGATCGGTGAGCTGCAGAAGGCCGTCGACTCGACCGTACGGGGCTTCGAGGACGTCGTACGGATCCTCGACAAGGCCGAGGCGACCAGCGAGCGCTACATCGAGGGGACCTTCTTCCTGCGCGCCCGTGTCGAGGGCAACGACATCGGTTACGGCTCGATCTGCGCGGCCGGCTCGCACGCGACCACCCTGCACTGGGTGCGGAACGACGGCGACGTACGCTCCGGCGACCTGCTGCTGCTCGACGCCGGTGTGGAGACGCACACCCTCTACACCGCCGACGTCACGCGCACGCTGCCGATCAACGGCAGCTACAGCGAGATCCAGCGGAAGATCTACGACGCGGTGTACGAGTCCCAGGAGGCCGGTATCGCGGCGGTCAGGCCCGGCGCGAAGTACCGGGACTTCCATGACGCCTCGCAGCGCGTCCTCGCCGAGAAGCTGGTCGAGTGGGGGCTGCTGGAGGGTCCGGTCGAGCGGGCCCTCGAACTGGGGCTCCAGCGCCGCTGGACCCTGCACGGCACCGGCCACATGCTCGGCCTCGACGTCCACGACTGCGCCGCCGCACGGCGGGAGGCGTACGTGGACGGGACGCTGGAGCCGGGGATGTGTCTGACCGTCGAGCCGGGACTCTACTTCCAGGCCGATGATCTGACCGTGCCGGAGGAGTACCGGGGGATCGGCGTCCGGATCGAGGACGACATCCTCGTCACGGAGGACGGGAACAGGAACCTCTCCGCCGGGCTGCCACGCCGGGCGGACGAGGTCGAGGCGTGGATGGCGGCCCTCAAGCAGTCCTGACAGCGCCACTGTCCGTGCTGCGGACAGCGGTCCCGACAGGGCTGTCCTGACGGGGCTGTCCTGACGGGGCTGTTCTGCGGACAGAGGTCCCGACGGGGCCGGTCACCCGCGTGGTGGCCGGCCCCGACGGACCCTGCTCAGCAGGGCGTCCGCGCGCCGTTCAGGACCCTGTCGAAGCTGACGACGGCGCCGTGCCCCGGTCTGTTGCGGAAGTGCACGTGGTCGGCGAACTGCTCGATCATGCGGAGCCCGCGTCCGCTCTCGGCGGTCGCGGGGGCGCGGCGCACCACCCGCCGGGCCGGGAAACCGGGCCCGGAATCCGCCACTTCGATACGGCAGCGCTCGCCGTCGAGGTACGCGGTCACGCGGTACGCGCCGGGCGCCTCCCCGGCGGACCATTCGTTCCCGCCGTGCTCGACGGCGTTCGCACACGCCTCGGTGAGGGCGACCGAGAGGTCGAAGGAGATGTCCGGGTCGACCCCCTCGGTCCGCATGGCGTCGAGCAGAAGGCGCCGGGCGAGCGGAACACTCGCGGCCTCGCGCCGCAAGTGGAGAGACCACCAGATGCTCATGCGTCAGCCTCCTGGCTGCGGCTGTTCAGGGTGCTGCGGCTCGACATACCGATACGTATTGCCCCAGCGACCGGCCCGTAAGCACACGTTTGACGTGATAGCGCTCATTCGGCGGATGCGAGGGCGACGTACGGCGTGTATAGGGCGAGACACTGACCTTCCGGACCTGCCCTACGGGCCCCGGTGCCGCAGTGCGATGATGACCCGGCCATGTCCAGTCCCGTCCGCCTCCGTCCCGATGCCGCGCCGCGGCTGCTGAGGGCCGCGGTGTTCACCGCGGTCTGTGTCGTGCTGTCGGCGACGGGACACGCCCTGGCGGCCTGTGCGTCCGTCCCCTGGTGGACGCTGCTCGTCGGGTTCCTGGGGGTCTTCGCGGTCGTCGCACCGCTGGCGGGAACCGCGCGTTCCACACCGTCCATCGTCGCCGCCCTCACGGGCGGCCAGCTCGGTCTGCACACCCTGTTCGGTGTCGGTCAGCACCGGATCCAGGCCCCTGCCGACAGCAACGAGATCCTGATCCGGATGGCCGCGAGATTCGTCTGCGGTCCCGGGGCGGGGCCGCTGAGCCCCGTCGACGCGCAGCGCATCCTCGCCAACGCGGGCGTCCCCGCACCGGGCCCCACGGACGCGCCGGGCATGGCGGAATCCCAGATGGGCGCCGCCCATGAGCACCTGGCGACGGTCGGGGCCGCGGCCACCGGACCGCTCGGCGCCTCGGGCGGAGGGCTGCTGCCCTCCCTGCCCATGATGCTCGCGCATCTCCTGGCCGCCCTCGCGACCGGATGGCTGCTGCGCCGCGGCGACCTCGCCCTGCTCCGGCTCGGCAAGCTCTCGGCGGACGGCATCGGCGAAGTGGCGGACAGTGCCCCGCTCCGTGCCCTGTGCGCCGCTCTCGCGCTCGTACGGGCCCTGCGCGCCGGACTCCCCGGCGTGCCCGCGCCCGCGTCGCGCGCCCGGCACGCCTCCTCGTACGGTGCCCCTCCGGTACCGGCGGGGGAGACACTCCACCACACGGTGATCAGGCGCGGCCCGCCGGCCGCGTTCGCTCTCGCGGCCTGACGCGACGCACCCCCGCCCGCCACCACGCCCGGACGGCACGCGCTTCCGCGTGCCCCGCTGTTCCGTGCCGCGTGCTCCGTACGGACGGGTGAGGTGCCGCCGCGCCGCCGCGCTCGCGTACGCGCGGGTCCGGCCGGTCCTGGCCGGGTGAGCCACCGGTACGCCCACCGACTGATCACCGCTTCCCTCATCCTGTGGAGTGTTCCGTGTTCCCAGCCCTCTCCTCCTTCTCGCTCCCGTCCTCGCGGCCGTCCTCGCTCCCGTCCGCCTCCCCCGCCGTCGCCCGTCTCGCCGTCGTCGGCGGTGTCGCCGCCTCCGCCCTGTTCCTGCTGGCCGGGCCGGCCTCCGCGCATGTCGGCGTGGAGCCGCAGGGCGAGGCGGCCAAGGGCGGTTACGCCGTCATCAACTTCAAGGTGCCCAACGAGCGGGACGACGCCTCCACCACCAAGCTCGAAGTGAACCTCCCGGCCGACCACCCGCTGGCCTCCGTGATGCCGCAGCCCGTCCCCGGCTGGAAGGCCGTCGTCACCATGGAGAAGCTCGCCAAGCCGCTGGAGATGCACGGCAACACCATCGCCGAGGCCGCCACCAAGGTCACCTGGACCTCGACGGGCGGCAAGATCGGCCCCGGTGAGTTCCAGCAGTTCCCCCTCTCCGTCGGGAAGCTCCCCGAGGACACCGACCAGCTGGTCTTCAAGGCCCTCCAGACGTACGACAACAAGGAAGTCGTCCGGTGGATCGAGGAGCCCAAGGAAGGCGCGGAGGAGCCCGAGAGCCCCGCGCCCGTGCTGAAGCTCAGCGCGGCCACCGGCGACGAGCACGGCGGCGCCGGCCACGACGCGGGCGCCGGCACCGACGCCGATGCCGATGCCGACAAGGCCACGGCCAAGACCGCCGCCCAGCAGAACGGCACCACGGAGACGGCCTCCGCGGGCGGCGGCGACAGCAGCGACACGACCGCCCGCGTCCTGGGCATCACCGGCATCGTCGTCGGCGTCGCCGGGGTGGCCTTCGGCGTCCTGGCCGGCCGGCGCCGTACCACCACCTGACACCCGGTTTCCGGAGCCGGGTTCCTGACACCCGGTCCCTGACACCCGGTTCCTGACACCCCGCACCCACCGCACCACGCACGACACGGCCGCGGCGGGCGGGGCCGGGACTCCCCCGGCCCCGCCCGTCCGGCCCCCCTCCCACCACCAGGAAACAGTCCTATGCGCAGCAAGAAGACCCTCACCACCGCGGCGGCCCTCGCGGCCGTCGCGGCACTCACCCTCAGCGCCTGCGGCAGCGGCGACGACTCCGCGAAGCCGGTCGCCGATGTCTCCACCCAGGCCAAGACGGAGGCCGCGACCGTACTCGACCAGCCCTTCAAGAAGCCGAACCTCGTCCTCAAGGACACCGAAGGCAAGGACTACGACCTTCGTGAGGAGACCAAGGGCAGGCCGACGCTGATCTACTTCGGCTACACCAACTGCCCGGACGTCTGTCCGCTGACGATGAGCAACATCGCCATCGCCAGGAAGTCGCTCACGAAGGCCGAGCAGGAGAAGCTCCAGGTCGTCTTCGTCACCACCGACCCGGAACGCGACACCTCCGCCGAACTCGCCAAGTGGCTGCCCAGCGCGGGCGACCCGTCGTTCGTCGGGCTGACCGGCGACTTCCCGACCATCCAGGCGGGCGCGCGCCAGCTCGGCATCGGCATCGACGCCCCCAAGAAGGAGAAGGACGGCACCACCGTCTCCATGCACGGCACCCAGGTCATCGCGTTCTCACCGAAGACCGACGCCGGGTACGTGCTGTACGGCGAGGACGCCACCTCGGACGACTACGCCAAGGATCTCCCGAAGATCATCAAGGGCGAGAACCCGTGAACCGGCGCACCACCTCCCTCGTACTCACCGTCGGGCTCACCACCGCACTGACGCTGACCGGCTGCTCGTCCCCGGACACCCCCGAACTCACAGTCGGCGACGGCTACATGCCACGCCCCGTCGGCGACCTCGGCGCGGGCTTCCTCACCGTCACCAACAGCGGCGGCGCCGACGACAAGCTCACCGCCGTCACCAGCGACATCTCCGACGACGTCACCATCCACACGACCGAGGGCCAGAAGATGCGGCAGGTGAAGTCCTTCGACATCCCCGCCGGCGGAGCACTGGATCTCGAACGCGGCGGCAACCACCTCATGTTCATGAACCTCAAGTCCCGCCCCGAGCCCGGCCAGAAGATCGGCATCGAACTGCACTTCGAGAAGGCCGACCCCATCAAGACCGAGCTTCCCGTGAAGGAGGCCAATTACAACCCCGCCGCCCGCCGCTGAGGAAGAAGACCCCGCCCCAGAACGAGGGACTGAGAGACCTATGACAGCCACCGCCCCGCGCTTCGGAGCCGTATCCCTGGTGCGGCTGCTTCTCGTCACCACGGTGCTCATCGGCACCGTCCTCACCGTGCTCTCCGGCACGGCGTCGGCGCACGCAGCACTCACCGGGAGCAACCCCGAGGACGGGGCGGTGGTCGACACCGCTCCTCCGAACGTCACCCTCACCTTCTCCGAGCAGATGGGCATGGGCACCGACTCGATCCGTGTGCTCGACCCGGACAACAAGCGCGTCGACACCGCGAAGGTCGACAACCTGGGTACCGGCTCCACGGTCACCTACAGCGTCGGCCTGAAGCCCGGCCTCCCCGACGGCACGTACACCGTCGCCTGGCGGGCCGTCTCCGCCGACAGCCACCCCATCTCCGGCGCCTTCACCTTCTCCGTCGGAGCGCCCTCCGAGACCACCGCCACCGTGCCCGGCCAGCAGGCCGGCGGCGGGCTCGTGGGCGCCCTCTACGACATCACGCGCTACGTCTCGTACACCGGGTTCATCCTGCTCGTCGGCGGTACGGCCTTCATCCTGGCCTGCTGGCAGCGTGGCGCGTCCGGGCGCCCCCTGCAACGGCTCATCGTCCACGGCTGGCTCGCCCTGACCGCCGCCACGCTCGTCCTGCTGCTCCTGCGCACCCCGTACACCGGCTCGGGCAAGCTGGCCGACGCCCTCGACCTCGGCGGGCTCCAGGACGTCCTGACCACGAAGACCGGCGCGGCGCTCATCTCGCGGCTGCTGCTGCTCGGGGCCGCCGCGCTGTTCATCGCGGTTCTCTTCGGTACGTACGCCAAGCGCTACGGGGAGAACGGGGAGAACGCCGAAGGGGAGGCCGGGGAGCCGGGGAAGAACGACCTCACCTTCGGGCTCGCGACGGGCGGCACCGTCGTCGCCGCCGGGATCGCCGCCACCTGGGCCCTCTCCGAACACGCCTCGACCGGGATCCAGCCCGGTATCGCCATGCCCGTGGACGTCCTGCACCTGCTGGCGGCGGCCGTCTGGCTCGGCGGGCTGACGGCGCTGCTCATCGCGCTCCACAAGGCGCCCTCCATGGAGCGTGCGGCGATACAGCGCTTCTCCCGCATCGCCTTCGCCGCGGTCGTCGTCCTCGCCGTGACCGGGATCTACCAGTCCTGGCGGCAGGTCGGGTCGTGGTCGGCGCTCGGGGGAACGTCATACGGGCGGCTCCTTCTGGTGAAGGTCGGACTGGTCGCCGTCCTCGTCTCGGTCGCCTGGTTCTCCCGGCGGTGGACGGGGCGGCTCGCGGAACGGACGGACCCGGACGTACAGGTACAGGTACAGGCGGAGGAAGCGACCGGGACGGCGGACGGGACTGCGAACGGGCCGGCGAACGGAACAGGGAACGGAACGGAGAACGGGATACCCGCGAAGGCCGAGGCCACGGCGGAACCGGGCACCGGGAGTGGACCCGACACCGCCGCGGCGACAACCGTCGTCGACGACGCCGAGAGAGCTACCCAGCTCGACCGCCAGAAAGCCGCGATGGCGAGCGCACGCCAGAAGCGTCTGCGCGACGCCGACCCCGGACGGACCGGGCTGCGCCGCTCCGTTCTCGCCGAGGCCGGCGTGGCCGTCGTACTCCTCGCCGTCACCACCGTGCTGACCTCGACGGAACCCGGCCGCACCGCCGAGCAGGAAGCCGGCCGGGCCGGCGCCGCGGCCGCCGCCGAGCCCGAGAAGACGGGCCCCACCACCCTCGCCCTGCCCTTCGACACCGGCGGCAGGAACGGCCAGGGCACCGTCCGGCTCACCCTCGACCCCGCACGCTCCGGCGCCAATGTCATGAACATCTACCTCGACAACGCCGAAGGAAAGGTCATGGACGTGCCCGAGGTGAAGATCGCGTTCACCCTCACGGCGGAGAAGATCGGCCCGCTGCCGATCGTGCCCGTACGCGCCGCCGCCGGAAAATGGGTCGCGGACCCCGTCCTGCTCCCCATGCCGGGCGACTGGAAGCTCCAGGTGACCGTGCGGACCTCGGACATCGATCAGACAACCGTCGACAAGAACGTGAAGATCGGCTGACTCACCGTGAGCGACACCCGACAGAACCCGGGCTCATCCACCACCCCGGACACCCCGAGCTCCTCAAAGGCCTCAAACTCCTCGGGGGACCCGAACATCTCTGACGCCCCACGGACCTCGGAGGCGAGCGACGACGGGGGTGCTGCCCCCGCCCCGGTCGTCTCCAGACGCCGGCTGCTCGGCACCGCGGGCGCCGCCGGGGCCGCCGGGCTGGCACTCGGCGCCGTGGGCGGAGCCGCCGGCTACGCCACCGCCCGCCGCCCCGAACCGGTCACCGCGCTGACCACCGTCGGCACGGAAGCCGTCCCCTTCCACGGCGCGCACCAGTCCGGTATCACCACCCCGGCGCACGCCCGCGGCCATCTGATCGCCTTCGACCTCGCCCCCGGCTCCGGCCGCAAGGAGGCCGCCGCGCTGCTCCGCCGCTGGTCGGCCTCGGCGCGCGCCCTGATGGCCGGCGAACCCTCGGGCGGCCGGGGCGGCACCCCGGCGAACGGCGGTCAGGACACCGGGATCGCCCTGGACACCGGCCCGTCCTCACTCACCGTGACCTTCGGTTTCGGCCACAGTTTCTTCGGCCGTACGGGTCTCACCGGCCGCCGCCCCGCAGCCCTGGACCCGCTGCCCGCGTTCTCCGCCGACCAGCTCGACGCCGCGCGCAGCAACGGCGACCTGTGGGTCCAGATCGGTTCCGACGACGCGCTGGTCGCCTTTCACGCCCTGCGTACGCTCCAGAAGGACGCCGGCTCGGCGGCCCGGGTCCGCTGGCAGATGAACGGGTTCAACCGCACCCCCGGCGCGACCGAGCAGCCCATGACCGCCCGCAATCTGATGGGCCAGGTCGACGGCACCCGTAACCCGAAGCCGTCCGATCCGGACTTCGATCAGCGGATCTTCGTACCGGAGAAGGTGCCGGCCGGCACCCCGGAGTGGATGGCGGGCGGCTCCTACGCCGTCGTACGCCGGATCCGCATGCTCCTCGACGACTGGGAAGAGCTGGTGGTCGCCGAACAGGAGAAGGTCATCGGGCGCCGCAAGTCCGACGGAGCCCCCCTGACCGGCGGTACAGAGACCACCGAACCGGATCTCGACCGGCGCGGGCCCGACGGCGATCTGATGATCCCCAGCAACGCGCACGCCCGGATCTCCCGGCCGGACGAGAACGGCGGGGCCGCCATGCTGCGCCGCCCCTTCTCCTTCCACGACGGCATCGGCGCCGACGGGACACCGGACGCCGGGCTGCTCTTCGTCTGCTGGCAGGCCGATCCGCTCAAGGGGTTCGTCCCCGTGCAGCGCAAGCTCGACCGCGGTGACGCGCTCTCGGCGTTCATCCGCCACGAGGCGAGCGGACTTTTCGCCGTACCCGGGGGCGCGCGCCAGGGGGAGTACGTGGGCCAGCGGCTGCTGGAGTCCTGAGCCCGCCGGGCCCCCGCCCGCGGCGACGGGAACCATCGGCGGGGCCGGGCCATTAGGGTGACCGTATGTCGGCCACGCGCTATACGTATCTCGGCCCCGAGGGCACCTTCACGGAAGCCGCCCTCCGTACCCTCCCCGAGGCCGCCACCCGGGAGCTGGTCCCGATGGTGTCGGTCCCGGCGGCCCTCGACGCCGTACGGAACGGGGAGGCCGCGGCGGCCCTCGTACCGATCGAGAACTCGGTGGAGGGCGGGGTCACCGCGACCCTCGACGAGCTGGCCGGCGGCGAGCCCCTGATGATCTACCGCGAGGTGCTGCTGCCGATCAGCTTCGCCCTGCTCGTACGGCCGGGGACGAAGCTCACCGACGTGAAGACGGTGACCGGGCACCCGGTGTCCCAGCCGCAGGTGCGCAACTGGCTGCGGGCCAAGCTCCCGCACGCGCTGTGGGAGTCCGCGGCGTCGAACGCGGACGGCGCGCGGCTGGTGCAGGAGGGCCGGTTCGACGCGGCCTTCGCGGGCGAGTTCGCGGCGGCGACGTACGGCCTCGAACCCCTGGTCCGTGAGATCCACGACGCGCAGAACGCGGAGACGCGCTTCGTCCTGGTGGGCCGGCCCGCGCGCCCGGCGGCGCCGACGGGCGCGGACAAGACCTCGGTGGTCATCTGGATGGGCGAGGACCACCCGGGCGCGCTGCTCGAACTCCTCCAGGAGTTCGCGGTGCGCGGCGTCAACCTGATGCTGATCCAGTCGCGGCCGACCGGCGCGGGGATCGGCAACTACTGCTTCGCGGTGGACGCCGAGGGCCACATCTCGGACCGCCGGGTGGGGGAGGCGCTGATGGGGCTGAAGCGGATCTGCCCCAAGGTGCGGTTCCTCGGTTCGTATCCGCGGGCCGGGGTGTCGGCGGCGGACGTGGGGACGCCGCGTCCCGGGACCTCGGACGCCGAGTTCATCGACGCGGCGGACTGGCTGGCCCGCAGCCAGGACGGCCGGGGCTGACGCCGGCACGCGGGGCCTGACACAGCGACCGCGGGGCCTTGTGGGCCGAGTCGGCCGCGAGGCCTTCTGTGGGCCCGGCAGGGACCTGTGGACAAACACCCGAGTTATCCACAGGATCAACTCTCGACCTGGGGACAAGTCGACAACTCGGCCCGGCACGGTCGACAAATCTCCGCACTCGTCCCGGTTTCGTCCACAGGGCCGTCGACAGCCCTGTGTCACCGCCATTCCCGTGATCAACTCGTTAGAGCGAGCAATTCCCACCCGAATGAGTGTGTGAAGTGGGTTTGAGAGGCACTTTTCCCGCCTCCCGCCCAGCTTTCGGCGAGAGGTGCTCCCGGATCCACAGATCCCTCGCACACCCTGTGGATAACTTTGGGGATGACCGCCTTTCTGTGGACAACAGGCACCCCGGCACCCACTGCCGCCCGCCCCAAGTCCCGCCCCACACAAGGGAAGTAGGTCAAGGTCACGACGGCGGAATGCCTCGTTCCGGGGAATTCGATCCCCTTTATTGACGAACGGCAGGCAACCGGCAAGGGATTTAGCGACAGTTTTAACAAATGCGGCAATTCGGACGGCGGGAGTACCCACCGGCAAACGAGTGGGGTGTTGTCATCGCGCACCGGTAGCCTGGTGGGGTGATTGACCTTCGCCTGCTTCGTGAGGACCCCGACCGTGTGCGCGCGTCCCAGCGCGCCCGTGGAGAGGACGTCGCCCTTGTCGACGCCCTGCTCTCCGCCGACGAGCGGCGCAGGTCGTCCGGCGTGCGCTTCGACGAGCTGCGCTCCGAGCAGAAGTCGCTCGGCAAGCTGATTCCCAAGGCCTCCGCGGAGGAGCGTGCCGGCCTGTTGAAGCAGGCGGAGCAGCTCAAGGCCGACGTCAAGGCCGCCGACGCGGCGCAGCACGAGGCGGACGAGGAGGCCAGGCGGCTCCTTCTCCAGCTCGGCAATGTCGTCCACCCCGACGTCCCGGTGGGCGGCGAGGAGGACTTCGTCGTCCTGGAGACGCACGGGACGATCCGTGACTTCGGAGCGGAGGGCTTCGAGGCCAAGGACCACCTGGAGCTGGGCGAGGCGCTGGGCGCCATCGACGTCGAGCGCGGCGCCAAGGTGTCCGGATCGCGCTTCTACTACCTGACCGGGGTCGGCGCGCTGCTGGAGCTGGCGCTGGTCAACGCGGCGATCGCGCAGGCCACCGAGGCCGGCTTCATCCCGATGCTCACCCCGGCGCTGGTCCGCCCGCGCGCCATGGAGGGCACGGGCTTCCTCGGCCAGGCGTCGGAGAACGTGTACCACCTGGAGAAGGACGACTACTACCTGGTCGGTACGTCGGAGGTGCCCCTCGCCGCGTACCACATGGACGAGATCATCGACGCCGACAAGCTGCCCCTGCGGTACGCGGGCTTCTCGCCGTGCTTCCGCCGTGAGGCCGGCACGTACGGCAAGGACACCCGGGGCATCTTCCGGGTACACCAGTTCGACAAGGTCGAGATGTTCTCGTACGTCGACCCGGCGGAGGCCCAGTCCGAGCACCAGCGGCTGCTGGAGTGGGAGAAGCAGTGGCTGACCGGCCTTGAGCTGCCCTTCCAGGTGATCGATGTGGCGACGGGCGACCTGGGTGCCTCGGCCTCGCGCAAGTTCGACTGCGAGGCGTGGATCCCGACCCAGGGCAAGTACCGCGAGCTGACCTCGGCTTCCAACTGTGACGGCTTCCAGGCCCGCAGGCTCTCGGTCCGGATGCGCGACGGCAAGCAGGTCAAGCCGCTCGCGACGCTGAACGGCACACTGTGCGCCGTGCCGCGCACGATCGTGGCGATCCTGGAGAACCACCAGCAGGCCGACGGTTCGGTACGGGTGCCCGAGGTGCTCCGGCCGTATCTGGGCGGCCGCGAGGTGCTGGAGCCGATCGCCAAGTGACCGCCGAGTCCGCCCCTCCCTCCGCCCCCGCCCCGTCCACACCCCCGCTCCCGGCCCCGGCCCCGTCTTCGTCAGCCGTCCCGTTCCCGTACAAGCTGGTCGCGACCGATCTCGACGGCACGCTGCTGCGGGAGGACGGCACGGTCTCGGTCCGTACGCGCGAGGCGCTCGCCGCGGTCACCGCGGCGGGTGCGGCCCACATCGTCGTCACCGGACGGTCCGTGCCCTGGACGCGCCAGGTCCTGGAGGATCTGGAGTACGAGGGCATCGCGGTGTGCGGACAGGGGGCGCAGGTCTACCACGCGGGCGAGCACCGGCTGCTGACCTCGCTGACGCTGGACCGGCAGCTCGCCGGGCTGGCGCTCGCCAAGATCGAGGGCGAGACCGGCCCGCTCGCGCTGGCCGCGAGCCGGGACGGGCTCGACGGCGAGGTGCTGGTCACCCCCGACTTCCGGCTGCAGGGGGGCCCGCTGCGGGCGACGGTCGTCGAGGATCCGGCGGAGCTGTGGACGGCGCCGCTGAACAAGGTCTACATCCAGCATCCGGAGCTGGACGACGACGCGCTGACCCGGGTCGCGCGGGAGACGGCCGGGGGCCTGGTCGACGTGGTGATGGCGGGCGAGGGGATAGTGGAGATCCTCCCCCTGGGCCTGACCAAGGCCACCGGCTTGTCGCTGGCCGCGCGCCGGCTCGGTGTGAAGGCGGCGGACACGATCGCCTTCGGTGACATGCCCAACGACATCCCGATGTTCGGCTGGGCACGGCACGGCGTGGCCATGGCCAACGCCCACCCGGAGCTGAAGGCTGTGGCCGACGAGATCACGGAGTCCAACGGGGACGACGGCATCGCGGTCGTGCTGGAGAAGCTGCTGCTCGGCTGAGCCGTACGGCGGGCTGACACACGGACGTACGGAACACGGACGTACCGAACAGGGACGTACGGAGTACGGGAGGGGCGGCCCGCGCGGATGCGCGCTCGAAGCGGCCGCCCCCGGGCGGCACTCGCGCGGCTGCGCGGAGTGGTGATGGCTCCTCCGGTGCCTGCGCGGTGCTGCCCTGTGCGGAGCTCGACGGACTCGACGGACTCGTCAGCCGGTCATCGCCGTGCTCCGCTCCCGGTCTGTGGTGTGTCCCGGCGCGCCGGCCGCCGTGACACCACTCACTGTGCCCCGGCGCGCCGGGGCCCGCCACTGATTATCCGTACGGGCCCGCGCCCGCCCGCCGCGTAACGACGGGACGGACACGGGCCTCCCCCGGCTCATCCGGCTCCCCCGGCTGACCGGCCGGCCGGGAGCGGGTCAGTGGCGCCTGCGGCCGCGCCGCAACTCCCCCACCTGCTGGGCGACGTGATCCACCTTGGCGTCCACCCGGTCGATACGGTCGGACATCTCGCACAGCCGGTTGCTGATCGCGGCGACCACCTGGTTGGTGGCATCGAGCCTCCGGTCGAGGCTGTCGAGCTGGTACGACATCCGGTTCAGCACCGGCCCCAGCTCCTGAAGCGCCACCCCGACACCGCCGAGGCAGGACTCGACGTTCGTCACCCGCCGGTCGAGCGCCGCGTACCCCTCGCGCCACCCTTCCTCGGCGTCGAGGAGGTACGTACGGACGCACCGCGCGATGTCGCTGTCGCGGAGGAGCATCGCGATGTTGAGTACGGCGCGGCGGGTGTGGAGGGTGAGCTGAGTAGCCGCCTGTGGATAACTTTCGGCGTACCGCTCACCCCATAGTGACGTCATGTCACTATGAAATTTCCTCAGGTCAGAGCCTCGCAGCACACGCATGCCGCTTTCCGTGAGCTCAGCTCGATGCCTCGCGGTCACCTGCCTGATGACGTCTGTGGATACTTCGAAGTACCGGGACACGTCCTCGGTGCGGACGTGAATTCCGTCCGGGAGCATGACGAGGGCTTTGATCTTGTCGAGGGCGTCGACGCGCCCCAAGTGCTCGACCCGCAGAGTGCGCGATTCGAGCAGAGCACCTTCAGGTGGCATGAGCATGCCTTCCATTCGTGAACCGATGATGGCCGGCCCTCTCCCCGGGCTTCAGGGGCGGAGGTCGGCTCACGGTGGCTACTCACCCAATGACCGGCGCGGTTCTCCCGAACCGCCCCCGGCAATCCCCAGATTCACGAACGCTCGACGCTACGAACTCCAATTGCCTCCACGCACACGGAACAACGAGCCGATAAACGTACAGTTACGCGGTCACACGGTTCCCGTTCCCGGGCGGTCCTCACTTCCAGGACCCGCCCCAGGAACCGCTCCCAGGCCCACGCTCCCGGCCCTCACTCCTCGCCCGCGAGCGTCAGCGTCCGGAGCTTCTGGCCCGCGTACCAGGTCGCCGCCACCGACACGCCCACCAACAGGCTCACCGCCAGGGGCAGTCCGACGTCCGAGGTGATCGTGGAGCCCTCGCCGATGCGCTGGGCGAGCGCCAGCGCCCACTGCTGGACGCTGAGAGTCCGCGCGCCGGAGACCAGGCTGCCGAAGAGGGTCTCCCAGACCAGCGCGTAGACCAGGCCGATGACCACCGCGTGCCGGCTGACCGTACCGAGCAGGAGGAAGAGAGCGCTGTACGCGATCGACGCGACAAGCGCGGCGACCGTGTAGGCGATCGCGATCTGCTGCCCGTTGCCGTTGAGGATCCATCCGGCGATGAAGGTGGGGATCGCGGAGAAGCCCATGGTGACGGCGATCGCCACGATCAGTTTGGTGAAGATGATCGCCGACCGCTTCACCGGCTTGGAGAGCAGATAGACGATGGAACCGTCGTCGATCTCGGGGCCGATCGCGCCCGTACCGGCGATCACGCCGATCAGCGGGACCATCGTGGCGAGGGCGAAGCCGCCCAGCACCTCCGAGGCGATGTGGTCGTCGACGCCGTTGATCATCCGGACGGCGACGGCCATCAGGATCAGCAGCGCGGGCAGTACGAAGAGGATCGCGGCCCGGCGCCTGCCGAGCAGGGCCCGGTAGGTGAGCCGGGCGACTGTGGGGTTGTACATGACGTCACAGCTCCTTTCAGGCCGCTCAGGCCGCTACGAGGTAGGAGAAGACCGACTCAAGGGATTCGTCCGACGGAGAGACCGTGAGCAGCCGGATGGAGTGCTCCCGGGCGACCTTCGGCAGCAGCTCGGTGAAGCGGCCGAAGTCGACGGCCTGGATACGCAGGGCGCCCTCGGCGAGGTCGACCTCGATACCGGCCGTCGAAGGGTCGGCGATCAGCGCGGCGGCGAGCGCGCGGTCGTCGCTGGACCGTACGAGATAGCGGTGCGGCCGGTCGGTCATCAGCCTGCGGATCTTGCGGAAGTCACCGGAGGCGGCGTGCCGGCCCGCCACGATCACCTCGATGTGCGAGGCGAGCTGCTCGACCTCCTCCAGGATGTGCGAGGAGAACAGGACCGTACGGCCCGTGGCGCCCATGCCCCGCAGCAGCTCCATGAGCTGCATGCGCTGGCGCGGGTCCATGCCGTTGAACGGCTCGTCGAGCAGCAGCACCGACGGGTCGTGGACCAGCGCGGACGCCATCTTGACCCGCTGGCGCATGCCCTTGCTGTACGTCCCGATCCTGCGGTCCTGCGCGTACTCCATCTCGACCGTGGCGAGGGCGGCGCGGGCCGCCTTGAGGCCCAGTCCGTGCAGTTCGGCGTTGGCGACGACGAATTCGAGGCCGGTGAGGAAGTCGTACATCCCCTCCCGCTCCGGCACGATGCCGATCTGCCGGTAGACGGATTCGTTGCGCCAGATCGGCGCTCCGTCGAGGGTGACGGCGCCCGTGGAAGGGGCGAGGAAGCCGGCCATCATGTTGATGAGGGTGGACTTGCCGGCGCCGTTGGGGCCGAGCAGACCGGTCACGCCGGGGCCGATCGTCATGGTCACGTCGTTGACGGCGACCACGTTCCCGAACCAGCGCGAGGTGTGCTCGATGTTGATGGTGGTCACAGCCCGACCTTCCGGTAACGGCTCATGAGGACGGCGTACGAGCCGGAGATGAGCGCGAGGACGACCAGCAGATAGAGCACCCCGGACCCGGCCGAGGGACCCGCGCCCCCGGGGAAGGACGACGAGGCGCCGAGGAACGCGGTCTGCAGGCCGTCGATCAGTGTGATGGGGGAGAAGAGGCCGATCCACTTGATGGCGCCGGCCTGGTCCGTGGCCGTCGCGATCCCCTGGAGGACGGAGACGGCGCCGTACGAGATGGTCAGGATCGCGATCACACCCGCGACCCCGAACCCGCGGCGCGGCGTGAGCGCGGCCACCACGAGGCCGAGCCCGCCGAAGAGGAGGGAGAGCACCGTCACCGACACCACTCCCTGGCCGAATCCCTTGGTCTGCTCGACGAAGTCCATGCCGGCCAGCAGAGAGCCGATGTAGAGGATGAGGAGCGGCACGCCGGTCAGTACGAGCAGGGCGGAGGCCATCGCGCCGAACTTCGCGAGAACGTAGTCGCCGCGCTCGATGGGGCGCGAGAAGTAGAGCGGGATGGACTTGAAGCGCAGATCGCGGGAGACGGACTGGGGCGCCTGCGCCGCGAGGTAGAGGCCGATGACCGCCTGGGTGAAGATCGCGTAGCGCGTGTAGTCCATGGGCAGGCTCTTGAGGTCCGTCGCGACGGCGACCGCCACGATGATCGCCGCGGGCAGGCACATCACCGCGAAGAGGATCATCGGCAGGACCTTGGACTTGGCCGAGCGGCCGAGTCCGTACGCGCCGCGCAGGGACTGCCAGTAGAGGGAGCGGCGGGCGTAGGCACGGCCGAGCCGGGGTCCTTCGTACGAGCGGTATCCGATGTTGTGGATCCGGCTGGCCCCGGTGTCGACGGCGCCCTGGGTACCGGAACGGGCGTCGGTCTCAGCGCTCATCGCGGGCACCTCCCTTCTGCTGCACTGCGTACGCCGCCTGGCCGGCGCCCTGGTTCTGGTCCGCCTCGGCGGCCGGCCGCGGCCGGAAGACCTCGGCGATGTGGTGGCGGCGCTGTTCCATTCGTACGAGCCCGAGGCCGAGCCCGGCGACCGTGTCGCGGACGATGTCGTACGTCTCCTCGCCCGTGGCCTCGATCAGCAGGATGTGGCCCGCGCCCGGCAGCCCGTCCTCCGTGCCCGCCTGGAGCGTGACCCCGGCGGCGGCGAGGGAGTCGCGCAGCGCCCGCGTTCCGTCGGGGTGCGTGTCCGTGTCGGTGACCTCGACCGCGAGGGTCGTGGTGATCTGGGTGAAGTCGCTGGTCGAACTGGAGCGCAGCAGCCGCCCGCCGTCGATGACGACGACGTGGTCACAGGTGCGTTCGAGTTCGCCCAGGAGGTGCGAGGTGACCAGCACGGAGATGCCGAAGTCGGTGTGGACACGGCGGATCAGGCCCAGCATCTCGTCGCGGCCGACCGGGTCGAGACCGTTGGTCGGCTCGTCGAGGAGGACCAACTGCGGGTCGTGGACCAGCGCCTGGGCGAGCTTGACGCGCTGCTTCATGCCGGTGGAGTAGCCGCCGATGGGGCGGTAGCGCTCTTCGTAGAGGCCGACGTGGCGCAGGGTGTCGGCGGTCCGCTCGCGGGCCGCGGTCGGCGGCAGCCCGGACATGCGTGCCATGTGGACGACGAACTCGGTGGCCGAGACGTCCGGCGGCAGGCAGTCGTGCTCGGGCATGTATCCGACCCGCTCGCGGATGGCGCTGCCACTGGTGGCGACGTCGAGCCCGAGCACGGCGGCCCGGCCCTCCGTCGCACGGGACAGGCCGAGCAAGATCTTGATCATGGTGGATTTTCCGGCTCCGTTGGCGCCCACCAGGCCGGTCACACCGGGCCCGATGTCCAGGGACAGCCGGTCGAGTGCGGTCACCCGGGGGTACCGCATGCTCAGGCTTTCGGTCGCGATCACAGTCGTCACATTCCGAAGGTAGTGGTGCGGGCCACAGCGAGCGTCAGACCTGGCGCCTGTATCCGTGTCCGCCTCCAGTCGTACGGACCCGTAGGGGGCATGCCCCTAGGAGGACGGACAGGAGGCGAGGGGCAGGAGAGGGCCTGGTTGTCCACAGGGGCGACGGGTCACTTGGGGCACCGGAGTAGCGTCGGTGATGCGACCTGGGACGCCGGGTGTGGTGTCGGCGTGCGGGGCCCCTAGTTCCACCAGCGAGATGGTTCAGGGCCTCCCCGTCGCCTCTGGCCACACCCATATGGCCAGGTCGTGAGGGACTCCGCCCGTCCGGTGCGGACCACGGACAGGATCCGTGTCGCCACCCGGGACGCGAAAGCGGACGACCAGTGCGCCCAGGACCGTTCGGGGCGTGCCAGTGCGCGGATCCACCCCCGCTCACTGCTCAGGAACGGTGTGACTCTACCGGGACAACATCCGTCCCCGGCTGCGCCGGCCGCGTACGGACGCCTACGCGTCCGTGCCGGTGCAGCTCATCACCCCGGCCGACGACGTCTTCCTCTCCAAGCGGCTCTACGACGATCTGGAACGGTGGGCTCCCCGGCTCGTGCGGCGCACGCTGCCCGCCAAGCACTGGGTGCCGCGCACCCGCCCCGACCAACTGGCCTCCTGGATCACCGACTTCGTGCTCGCACAGGAGGAGCGAGCCCCTCTCCACGGCCGGCGCGCCGAGCGGCCCGTACGCGGAGCGCTTCGGCGGACAGCTCGTCCTGGTCACGGGCGCGGCCGGCGGGATCGGCCGGGCGGTGGCCTTCGCGTTCGCCGAGGCGGGCGCCCGGGTCGTGGCGGTCGACCGGGACGGCGACGGCGCCGCCAGGACCGCCGAACTGGCCGGGCTGATCGGCGCCCCGGACGCCTGGAGCGAGTGCGTCGATGTCGGCGACGGTCCGGCCATGGAGCGGCTCGCGGAGAAGGTCGCGGCGGAGTACGGCACGGTCGACGTCCTCGTGGACAACGCGGGCACCGGACTGTCGGGCGCCTTCCTCGACACCACCGCCGAGGAGCGGAAGGGGGTCCTGGACACCAACCTGTGGGGCGTCATCCACGGCTGCCGGCTGTTCGGCGGGCAGATGGCGGCGCGCGGGCAGGGCGGTCACATCGTCAACACCGCTTCCGCGGCCGCCTATCAGCCCTCCCGGGTACTGAGCGCGTACGCCACGTCCAAGGCCGCGGTGCTCATGCTCAGCGAGTGCCTGCGCGCCGAACTGGCCGCGAAGTCCATCGGGGTGACCGCGGTCTGCCCGGGCTTCGTCGACACCGGCATCACCTCCACCGCTCACTTCACCGGTGTCTCCGCCGGGGAGGAGGACCGGCTCAGGAAGAAGACCGCCCGGCTGTACGGGATGCGTGGCTACCCGCCCGAGAAGGTCGCCGACGCCGTACTGCGCGCGGTGGTCCGTAATCAGGCCGTCGTGCCCGTCACCCCGGAGGCCCGCGGCGCGCGGATTCTGGGGCGGATCGCGCCGCGGGCGCGGCGCACCGTCGCCCGGGTCGAGCCGCAGCTGTGAGCACCGCGGGGCGGTAACGAGGGCGCCGGGCAGGGACTTTGGACATCCCCCGCCCTATCAACGGACAGAGCGGCGTTCTTGCTTTAATTGCTTTTTCTCGCCCAAGCGGGATGAAAAGACTCGCCTGTTGTCCACAGGATCGCCAAATAACCTGTGGATAAGTCAAGTTGACTGTGGATCAAACCTGTGAACCATGACGAGTTGAAAATCTTGTGGCGGCGCCTCGGCGCGGGCGGGCACGCTGGCCGGATGCACAATGAACCCGAGAGGGCGGGCCGCATGTACCCGGCGCATCGCCCGGAGCCGCCCCGCGTACCCGACGAACGACGCACCGTGAAGGTGTCGAAGTACCTCTCCAGACACCTGCGCCACCAGCCGGAACGGATCGGGATCGTCCTCGACCCGAACGGCTGGGTGGCGGTCGACGAACTGATCCGCGCGGCCGGCGCCCACGGCTTCCGGATCAGCCGTGCCGAACTCGACCACGTGGTCGCCGTCAACGACAAACGCCGTTTCACCATCGAGAGCGCGGGCGGTGGAGGCCCGGGCGACCGGATTCGGGCCAACCAGGGGCACACCGTCAGCGTCGACCTGGAGCTGGCACCGGCGGAGCCGCCCGCGTACCTCTACCACGGCACCGTCCCGCACGCCCTGGCCGCGATACGGACCGAGGGCCTGCGCCCCATGGCCCGGCACCATGTCCATCTCTCGCCGGACCGCGCGACCGCGACCCGCGTCGGGGCCCGTCGGGGCCGGCCCGTCGTGCTGTCGGTGGACGCGGGGGCGATGCACCGCGACGGACTGGTCTTCCACGTCAGCGCGAACGGCGTCTGGCTCACCGACTCCGTACCCCCGGGCTACCTGCGCTTCCCCGACTGACGCGACGGGAAGCGGTTCACGGACGGAGCTGAGCCAGTGCCTCCGTGCCGATCCGCTCGAACACCCGCTGGTCGGCGGCGAAGTCCGAGTCCGGGATGGGCGCGTGCACCGCGATCTCCGTGATCCCCAGCTCGAAGTGGCGTCCCGCGAAGTCCACGAACGCGTCCAGCGACTCCATCGGCCCGTTCCGGTCCGGTGTGAAGCCGGTCAGCAGGATCTTCTCCACCTCCGACGCCTTCCGTCCGATCTCCGCGCACGCCGCGCCGAGCCGCTCGATCTGCCCGCCGATGGCCGCCCGCGACTCCTCGGGCGTGCCCGCCTCGAACAGCTTCGGATCCCCCGTCGTCACCCACGCCTGACCGTGCCGGGCGGCGAGCCGCAGCCCGCGCGGACCGGTCGCCGCCACCGCGAACGGCAGCCGGGGCCGCTGCACGCACCCCGGGATGCCCCGGGCCTCGACCGCCGAGTAGAACGTCCCCTCGTACGTCACGGAGTCCTCGGTCAGCAGCCGGTCGAGCAGCGGTACGAACTCGGCGAACCGGTCGGCGCGCTCCCGCGGCGACCACGGCTCCTGGCCGAGCGCGGTGGCGTCGAACCCCGTGCCGCCCGCGCCGATCCCCAGCGTGATCCGGCCGTTCGACACGTCGTCGAGCGTGAGCAGGTCCTTGGCGAGCGTCACCGGATGCCGGAAGTTCGGCGAGGTCACGAGCGTGCCGAGGCGGATCCGCTCGGTCGCGGCGGCAGCGGCCGTGAGGGTGGGGACCGCACCGAACCACGGTCCGTCGCGGAAGGTCCGCCAGGACAGGTGGTCGTAGGTGTAGGCGGTGTGGAAGCCCAGCCGCTCGGCGCGCAGCCACTCGTCGCGGCCACCGTCGTGCCAGCGACGGACGGGAAGAATCACGGTACTCAGACGCATGACGGCGACGATACGGGGCGGTCCGGATCCAGGTCGGCCCGGGAGACACCGGCACGGGTCCGGACCGGCCCGGGGGGACACCGGCACGGGTCCAGGTCGGCCCGGGCGACACCGGCCGAGGCGCGGACCGCTGTCCGGGGTCGGCTCAAACGTGCGCCCCTCCGCCCGCCCGTGCGGGGCCGTACGTGAGAATGGCCCCGTGACCTCGCCCCGTGGATCCGCTCCCGCACCCGACTCCTCCCCGCTTCCCGCCCGGCCCCGGCTCATCGCCACGGATCTGGACGGAACGTTGCTGCACAGCGACAAGTCCGTCTCGGACCGTACGATCGCCGCGCTCGAAGCCGCCGAGGAGGCCGGTATCGAGGTCTTCTTCGTCACCGGCCGGCCCGCCCGCTGGATGGATGTCGTCAGCGCCCATGTGCACGGCCACGGCATGGCGATCTGCGCCAACGGCGCCGCGGTCGTCGACCTGCACTCCGGCGGCAGACTGCTCATGGCCCGCCCGCTGGACCGGGCGACCGCCCTGGACCTCGTCGGGGCGCTGCGCGACGCCGCCCCCGGGGCGACCTTCGCGGTCGAGCAGACCACCGGGATCAACTACGAGCCGGCGTACCCGACCTTCTCCCAGGACCCGGGCGCCACCATCGCCACCGCGGAGAAGCTCCTGCGGGCCGAGGAGACCGACGACGGCTCCGCCCCCGTCCTGAAGCTGCTCGCCCACCACCCCGAGCTGACCCCGGACGGCTTCCTCGCCCTGGCCCGTACGGTGGCGGGGGACCACGCCACCGTCACCCGCTCCAGCCCGACCGCGCTCCTGGAGATCAGCGGCCTGGGCGTGAGCAAGGCGAGCACGCTCGCCCTCTGCTGCGCCGAGCGCTCCATCTCCTCCGACGAGGTCGTCGCCTTCGGGGACATGCCCAACGACCTGGAGATGCTGACCTGGGCGGGCACGTCGTACGCCATGGGCAACGCCCACCCGGACGTATTGGCCGCCGCGTCCGGCCGTACGGTCACCAACGACGAGGACGGCGTCGCGGTCGTCATCGAGCAGATCCTCGCGCGGCTCTGAGACGCCCGGGCGGCCGCCCCCTCGCACCAGGCCCTCCGCCGCCGGTACCGCTCCACTACCGAGGGGGCTCACAACGGCACCTCCCAGATCACCGTGGCGCCTCCCGCACCTCCCGCTTCTTCCACCTCTTCTGTCTCTCCCCTTTCACCCGCGTCATGGCCGAGCCCCGGCTCGGACCAGCTCGCCCCGCCCAGCGACTCGGCCCGCCGCCGGAGGTTGCGCAGGCCGCTGCGCCGTCCTCCGGCCGGGATACCCACGCCGTCGTCCGCGACGGTCAGCCGTACCGCCCTCCTCCCGTCGGCGAGTTGTGCCGTCGCGTCCACGACCACCTCGATACGGGACGCGCGCGCGTGCCGGAAGGCGTTGGAAAGGGCCTCCCGGAGCGCGGCGATCAGGTTCTTCCCGTACGGCTCGCCCACGGCCGCGTCGATCGGGCCGACGAAGCGGTACGTGGGGGTGAAGCCGAGCGGCACCGCCGCCATGTTGATCTCCCGCAGAACCCGCGTCCGTACCCCCGACGGCGCCTCCGCGGGGCCCTGCTGGAGGGCGAAGATCGCCGCGCGGATCTCCTGGATCGTCACGTCCAGCGCCTCGACGGCCTGGTCGATGCCCTGGTGGACCTCCCGCGCCACCGTGCCGCGCTGGGCGCTCTCCAGCATCATCCCGGTGGCGTGCAGCCGCTGGATCACCAGATCGTGGAGGTCACGGGCGATCCGGTCACGGTCCTGCAGGACCGCCAGCCGCTCCCGGTCGTGCTGCGCCCCGGCCATCATCAGCGCCAGCGCCGCCTGCGAGGCGAACTGACCCGCCAGTGTGCGCTCCCGCTCGCCGAACGGGAGCGCGCCCCGTTCCCGCGGCATCACCAGCGCGCCGAGCACCCTGCCGTCGGTGCGCAGCGGCAGCAGCATGATCGGGCCGTACAGCGAGGCCATCTCGGTGATCACGCGCGGATCGCTGCGGGCGTCGTCGACGATGACGGCCTCGCCCGCCAGCAGGGCCGCGGCGGCGGGGCTCTCGGCCGGGATGAGGTAGCCGGGCCTGACGCGGGGGCGATCGGCGGAGACGGCGACGACCTCCAGTTCACCGCTGGGCGTACGGAGCATCACCGAGGCCATCGCCGCGTCCGCGAGGCGGTGGGCCTGTTCCGCGACGATGTTGAGCGCGTCCTCGGTGGAGCCACCGGAAAGGAGCGCGGTGGTGACGGCGACCGAGCCGTCGATCCACCGTTCGCGCTGCCGGGCCGCCTCGTACAGCCGGGCGTTGCCGATGGCGATGCCCGCCTCGGTGGCCAGGACGCGCACCATGTGCAGGTCATGGTCGGTGAACTCCGCGGGCCGCGGCTCCTCGGGCTCCGCCCCGTCGGCCTCGGCTCCGGTGGACTTCCCGGCACCGGACTTCCCGGCGCGGGGCTTCCCGGCACCGATCTTCTCCGCGAGATAGAAGTTCCCGTAGACCTCGCCCTGGCCCCGGACCGGGACTCCGAGGAACGTGCGCATCGGGGGATGTCCCGGTGGGAATCCGGCCGCGCGCGGGTCCTTCGTCAGATCGGCGAGCCGGATCGCCTCAGGATGGCTGATCAGCGCACCGAGGAGCCCGGTGTGTCCGTCGGGACGGTGGCCGATGCGCCGGGCCGTGTCCGCGTCGACCCCGTATGTGACGAAGTCCGAGAGCCCGTCGCCCAGTTCGTCGACGACACCGATCGCGGCGTACCGGGCGCCGACGAGTTCGGCGGCGGTCGAGCAGATCCGGTCGAGCGTGGCGTGCAGGCCGCGCCCCGCGCCGACGGAGCACATCGCCTCCAGGAGCTGGGGGACCCGTGCGGTGGTCTCGGCGGAGAGCCCTTCCAGACTGGCGGCCGCGCGGGTGGCCGCTTCCAGGGGGTCGAGCGGATCCGGCGGGTCCAGGTGTTCGGGCTCTTCCATGGACCCGAGAGTAATAAGGGCTATTTCACACCGAAAGTCGGATTTCCCGCTCCGTGGTGCCACCGGCCTGCGCCGCCATGGTCGCGCCGAGCAGATCACCGGCCCGCTCCCGCTCCAGCATCCGCCGCAGCGGCCCCTCGACGGCGGCGAGTTCACCGTACGGACCGCGCTGTACGGTGCGGCCCTCGTCGAGCACGATCACCTCGTCGACCGCTTCGAGTCCCCGCAGCCGGTGGGTGATGAGCAGCGTCGTCCGCCCCTCGGTCGCCGCCAGCAGATCGACGGTCAGCGCGTCGGCCGTCGCCAGGTCGAGATGTTCGGCGGGCTCGTCGAGGAGCAGTACCGGGAAGTCCGCGAGGAGCGCGCGGGCCAGCGCGAGGCGCTGGCGCTGGCCGCCGGAGAGCCGGGCGCCGTGCTCGCCGACGAGGGTGTCGAGCCCGGCGGGCAGCGCGTCGACCCAGTCGAGCAGCCGCGCGCGGCGCAGCGCGTCCCGCAGGTCGTCCTCGTCCGCGTCCGTCCGGGCGAGCCGGAGGTTCTCCCGGACGGAGCTGTCGAAGAGGTGGGCGTCCTGGGCGCAGAGCCCGACAAGGCGCCGTACGGTGTCCCCGTCGAGCGCGGCCAGATCCGTACCGCCACCCGTGCCGCCGAAACGGCAGCTGCCCTCGCGGGCGTCGAGGAAGCGCAGCAGCACCTGGGCGAGCGTGGTCTTGCCCGAGCCCGAGGGTCCGACGACGGCGACGCGCTTCCCGGCGGTCAGCGTCAGGTCGAAGCCCGCGAGCGCGTCCCGCCGCTGCCCCGGGTACCGCGCCGACAGCCCGCGCACCTCCAGCGGGAAGGGCGATCCGGGCGCGGGCGCGGGCCGTTCCGGCTCCCGTACGGGGACGGGCGCGTCCAGCACTTCGCACACCCGCTCGGCGCTGCGGCGGGCCCGCTGCCGGTGGAGCACGGCGAGCGGCAGCCCGGTGACGGCCTCGAACGCGGCGAGCGGGGTCAGCACGATCACGGCCAGCTCGATACCCGCGAGCCGCCCCGCGTGCACGGCCTGGACGCCCAGGAACGCGGCGGCGGCCACGGTCACGCCGCAGATCAGCGCGGTGAGTCCGGCGCCGAGCGCCTGGGCTCCCGCGCTGCGCGAGGCGATCGACGTCAGCGTCGCGTCGGCCGCGCGCACCCGGCGCAGCCGGCCGCGCAGCGCGCCCGCGACGGTCAGCTCGGCGGTGCCCCGGAGCAGATCGACGGCCTGGGTGGCCAGTAGCCCGCGCGCCGGGGCCAGTTGCCGCTCGGTGCGGCGGGCACAGACGCCGCTCAGCAGCGGGGCGCCGACTCCGGCGGCGAGCAGCCCGACCGCCAGGGCGGCGCCCGCCTCGGGCAGCAGCCAGGCGGTGAAGCCGACGGCGCCCAGGGAGACGAGCACGGCGGTACCGGCCGGAAGCAGCCAGCGGAGCCAGTAGTCCTGGAGTTCGTCCACGTCCGCGACGAGCCGGGACAGCAGATCACCGCGCCGCGTGACGCGCAGCCCGGCGGGCGCGATGCGTTCCAGCCGCCGGTACACGGAGACCCGGAGGTCCGCGAGCATCCTGAGCACCGCGTCGTGCGAGACGAGGCGCTCGGCGTACCGGAACACGGCCCGGCCGATGCCGAAGGCGCGGGTCGCGGTGACCGCGATCATGAGATAGAGCACCGGGGGCTGCTCCGAGGCGCGCGAGATCAGCCAGCCGGAGACGGCCATGAGGCCGACGGCCGAGCCGAGTGCGCAGCTGCCGAGTACCAGGGCCAGCACGAAGCGGCCCCGCAGTGCCCCGGCGGCGTCCCGCATCCGGGCGAGCGGGCTCCGGGCCGCCAGGGCCGCACCGCCGGCCGCCGTCTTCTCCGCCCCCGCTGTCTTCTCCGTCCCCGCCGTCTCTGCCGTCTCCTCCGCCTGCTCACTTCCGGAGACGGAGTCGGCCGTACGGACGGACTCCTCGGCCGGGCCGGCCGGCTCCCCCGCCGACGGGTCCAGCAGCGCCGCGCGTTCGCGCAGCTCCACCGCGGAGAGGCCGTCCGAGGACACCGCCGTCTCCGTACGCCCCGCCGGACGCACCGGCCGGGCGCCCCCTTCCGACGGCGCAGACCCCTCCGGTCCCTCCGGCTTCTCCGGCTTCTCCGGCCGCTCCGGGAGGGCGATCACCCGGTCCGCCACCGCGAGCAGCGCCGGCCGGTGGACGACCAGGAGGACCGTGCGGCCCGCCGCCAGCCGCCGTACCGCCTCGACGATGCCCGCCTCCGTCTCCCCGTCGAGCGCCGCGGTGGGCTCGTCCAGGAGCAGCAGCGGCCGGTCGGCGAGAAAGGCCCGGGCCAGGGCGAGCCGTTGGCGCTGTCCGGCCGAGAGACCGGCACCGTCCTCGCCGAGCACGGTCTCCGCGCCGTGGGGAAGCGCCGACACGAAGTCGTACGCGCCCGCGTCCCGCAACGCGGTGACCAGGGCCGTGTCGTCCGCGTCGGGACGGGCCAGCCGTACGTTCTCGGCGATCGTCCCGGCGAAGAGGTACGGCTGCTGGGGGACCCAGGCGATGGTCTCGTGCCAGCGCTCCGGGTCGAGGGAGGCGAGATCCCGGCCGTTCACCCGTACCCGGCCCTCGTCCGGTACGGCGAAGCCGAGCACCGCGTGGAGCAGCGTGGTCTTCCCGACGCCGCTCGGGCCGACCAGGGCGACGGTCTCCCCCGGCTCGACCGCCAGGGTGACCGCGTCCAGCGAGGGTTCCGTACGACCCTGATGGCGGACCGTCACCCCCTCCAGTTCCAGCCGCGGCGTGCCCGGAGTCTCCTCGGCGCGCGGCACCGTTTCCGTACCGCGTGCGGCGGGCTCCGTCTCCAGGACCGCGAAGATCTCCTCGGCGGCGGAGAGCCCCTCGGCCGCCGCGTGGTACTGCGCCCCGACCTGCCGGATCGGCAGATACGCCTCGGGCGCGAGCACGAGCACCACCAGCCCGGTGTACAGATCGAGGTCGCCGTGGACGAGCCGCATCCCGATGCCGACGGCGACCAGTGCCACCGAGAGCGTCGAGAGCAGTTCCAGCGCGAACGACGACAGGAAGGCGATCCGCAGGGTGCGCACGGTGGCCCGGCGGTACTCGGAGGTGATCGTACGGATCGACTCGGCCTGGGCCTTGGCACGGCCGAAGACCTTGAGGGTCGGCAGCCCGGCGACCACGTCCAGGAAGTGACCGGACAGCCGGGACAGCAGCCGCCACTGCCGGTCCATCCGGGACTGCGTGGCCCAGCCGATGAGGATCATGAACATCGGGACGAGCGGCAGCGTCACGACGATCACCGCCGCCGAGACCCAGTCCTCGGTGACGATGCGCGCGAGCACCGCCACGGGGACGACCACCGCGAGCCCGAGCTGGGGCAGATAACGCGCGAAGTAGTCGTCCAGCGCGTCGATCCCCCGGGTGGCCAGCGCGACCAGCGAACCGATGCGCCGGCCGCCCAGCCGGGCGGGCCCGAGCGCGGCCGCCCGCTCCAGCAGCCGGCCGCGCAGCTCGGACTTGACCGCCGCGCTCGCCCGGTGGGCCGCCAGCTCCGTCAGCCAGGAGACCAGGGCGCGCCCGACAGCCACGGTCGCGAGCAGCAGCAGGGGAGTACGCAGGTCGGAGGCGTCGTACCCGCGCTCGAACGCACCGACCACCACCTCGGCGATCAGCATCGCCTGGGCGATCACCAGCGCCGCCCCCGCCACCCCGAGCGCCACCACGGCCACCAGGAAGAGACGGGTGGCGCGGGCGTACCGGAGCAGACGCGGATCGATTGGTTTCACGTGAAACACCCACTCCCGCCGCTACGACCGCGGCCGCTACGACTACTCCTGCGACGCCTGCTGCCACCCACTGCCGAACCCCCGTTACGCGTCGACGACCGGGCGCGTATCGGCTCCGTGCTGCGCGTCCGCGATGTGCTGCGTCCCGATCCGCTTGCGGAACACCCAGTATGTCCAGCCCTGGTAGAGCAGCACGACGGGTGTCGCGATCCCCGCGCACCAGGTCATGATCGTCAAGGTGTACGGGGTGGAGGCGGCGTTCGTCACCGTCAGGTTCCACGCCTCGTTCAGCGAGGACGGCATGACGTTCGGGAACAGCGTCAGGAAGAGCATCGCGACCACCGCGACAACGGTCACCCCGGAGAAGGTGAAGGACCAGCCCTCACGCCCCGCCGCGACGGCCCCGACCGCGGTCACCAGCGCGGCCACGGCGACGACCGCCGCGACCAGGCTCGCCCCGTCACCGTTGTCCGCCTGCGTCCAGGCCAGGAAGCCGAGCCCCAGCACGGCGGTGACGGCGCCCAGGCCGAGCGCCAGCCTCCTGGCCCTGACCCGGATGTCCCCCACCGTTTTGAGCGCGGCGAACACCGTGCCGTGGAAGGTGAAGAGGGCGAGCGTCACCAGCGCGCCGAGCAGCGCGTACGGGTTCAGCAGATCCGCGAGGTTGCCCGCGTACTCCATGTCCGCGTCGATCTTCACGCCCTGCACGATGTTGGCGAAGACGAAGCCCCACATGAGGGAGGGGATCAGGGAGGTCCAGAAGATGGTGTGCTCCCAGTTGCGCTGCCACCTCTCCTCGGGCCGCTTGGACCGGTACTCGAAGGCGACCCCGCGCAGGATCAGACAGACCAGGATGAGCAGGAACGGCAGGTAGAAGCCGGAGAAGAGGGTGGCGTACCAGTCGGGGAAGGCCGCGAAGGTGGCTCCGGCGGCGCTCAGCAGCCAGACCTCGTTGCCGTCCCAGACGGGCCCGATGGTGTTGATGAGGACCCGGCGCTCCTTGCGGTCGCGGGCCAGCAGCTTGGTCAGGACCCCGATGCCGAAGTCGAATCCTTCGAGGAAGAAGTAGCCGGTCCAGAGGACGGCGATCAGCACGAACCAGACGTCGTGAAGGTGCATAACTCCTCAACTCCTCAGTACGAGAAGGCCATCGGCCGGTCGGCGTCCGCGTGGTCGCCGCCGATCTTGGTGGGCGGATTGAGGTCGTCCTCCGTGAGCTCCGGCGGTCCGGCCTTCACGTACTTCACGAGCAGCTTGACCTCGACGACCGCGAGGACCGCGTACAGCAGGGTGAAGACGATCATCGAGGCGATCACCTCGCCCTGGGAGACGCCGGGGGAGACGGCGTCCGCGGTGCGCAGGACTCCGTACACCACCCAGGGCTGCCGGCCCGTCTCGGTGAAGATCCAGCCCCAGGAGTTGGCGATCAGCGGGAAGAGCAGCGTCCAGAGGGCGGTGATCCAGTACCACTTGGCGAACCTGGGGCTGAGCGCCTTGTTGCGGAAGAGGACGAGGTGTGGAACTTCGTCCTCGCCGGTCCGCAGGGCCGGCGGCAGCAGGAACTTCCTGCGGGTGAGCCAGAGTCCGAGCAGGCCGAGGCCGAAGGACGCCATGCCGAAGCCGATCATCCAGCGGAAGGACCAGTAGGCGACGGGGATGTTGGGCCGGTAGTCGCCGGGGCCGTACTTCTCCTGTTCGGCCTTGTTGATGTCGTTGATACCGGGGACGTGCGAGGTGAAGTCGCTGTTGGCGAGGAAGGAGAGAAGTCCGGGGATCTCGATGGCGACCTTGTTGTGGCCCTTGTCGACATCTCCGTAGGCGAACACGGAGAACGGTGCGGGCCCCTCGCCGTCCCACAGCGCCTCGGCGGCGGCCATCTTCATCGGCTGCTGCTTGTACATGACCTTGCCGAGGGTGTCGCCGCTGACGGCGGTGAGCATGCCCGCGACGACGACGGTGATCAGACCGAGGCGCAGTGAGGTGCGCATCACAGGGATGTGCTTCTTGCGCAGGAGGTGGAAGGACGCGATGCCGACCATGAAGGCGCCGCCGACGAGGAACGCGGCGGTCAAGGTGTGGAAGAACTGGGTGAGCGCCGTGTCCTGGGTGAGAACCCGCCAGAAGTCGGTGAGCTCGGCCCGTCCCGCTTCCTTGTTGATCCGGTAGCCGACCGGGTGCTGCATCCAGGAGTTGGCCGCCAGGATGAAGTACGCGGAGAGGATCGTGCCGATCGAGACCATCCACATGCAGGCCAGGTGGATCTTCTTCGGCAGCTTGTCCCAGCCGAAGATCCACAGCCCGATGAAGGTGGACTCGAAGAAGAAGGCGATCAGCGCCTCGAAGGCGAGCGGGGCGCCGAAGACATCACCGACGAAGCGCGAGTAGTCGGACCAGTTCATACCGAACTGGAACTCCTGCACGATGCCGGTGACCACACCCATCGCGATGTTGATCAGGAACAGCTTGCCCCAGAACTTGGTGGCTCTGAGGTACTTCGGGTTCTCCGTGCGGACCCACGCGGTCTGCAACCCGGCGGTGAGCGCGGCGAGCGAGATCGTCAGGGGGACGAAGAGGAAGTGGTAGACGGTCGTGATGCCGAACTGCCAGCGCGCCAGGGTCTCCGGCGCCAGAGCGAGATCCACGTCTTCTCTCCTTACGTCAAGCCTGTCCCTTTTGACCGGGGCGTAACGCCTGGAACCGGACGAGCTTGTGAACGCGTTCACATTCACAAGCATTATGTCGCACAAGTCTTCCGGATCTTCGCGGGGGGGGGGTCCCTCAAGGAACGAGCGCCGACTCCCCGAAACGCCCCTCCCCTGGCTTGGACACGCGTCAGGGGTGACCTCACAGAGATCACCCCTGAAATCCACGTTCGAATGAAATGCGCGTTCGAACCGACACCGGAGCCGGGCTAGAGCTCCTTGCGGAACGCCCCCGCCGTCCGGAGGAAGAGGTCGTTGGCCTCGTGCTCGCCGATCGTGATCCGTACGCCCTCGCCCGCGAAGGGCCGTACGACCACTCTCGCCGCCTCGCACGCCGCCGCGAAGGCCGCCGTCCGCTCGCCGAGCCGCAGCCAGACGAAGTTGGCCTGCGTCACGGGCACCGTCCACCCCTGGCCGACCAGTCCCTCGTACACCCGCTCGCGCTCCGCGACCAGCGATCCGACCCGTCCCAGCAGCTCGTCCTCGGCGCGCAGCGAGGCGACCGCCGCCTCCTGTGCGATCTGGCTCACACCGAAGGGGACCGCCGTCTTCCGCAGCGCGGTGGCGACCGGCTCGTGCGCGATCGCGAATCCGACCCGCAGCCCGGCCAGCCCGTACGCCTTGGAGAAGGTACGCAGCACCGCCACGTTCGGACGGTCGCGGTAGATCTCCACGCCGTCCGGCACTTCCAGGTCCCGATTGAACTCGCGGTACGCCTCATCCAGCACCACCAGCACATCGCCCGGTACCCGGTCGAGAAATCGTTCCAGCTCGGCCCGGCGCACCACCGTGCCGGTCGGGTTGTTCGGGTTGCAGACGAAAATCAGCCGGGTCCGGTCGGTGATCGCGTCGACCATCGCGTCCAGGTCGTGCACATCGCCCGGCGTCAGCGGCACCTGGACGGAGGTCGCCCCCGAGATCTGTGTGATGATCGGGTACGCCTCGAAGGAGCGCCAGGCGTAGACGACCTCGTCGCCGGGCCCCGCCGTGGCCTGGAGAAGCTGCTGTGCGACGCCCACGGAACCGGTGCCGGTCGCGAGGTGCGAGACGGGCACACCGAACCGGTCGGCCAGCTCGTTCATCAGCCCGGTACAGGCCATGTCGGGATAGCGGTTGAAGGCCCCGGCGGCCGAGACCGCCTGCTCCATCACCCCGGGCAGCGGGGGATAAGGGTTCTCGTTGGAGGACAGCTTGTAGGCGACGGGCCCGTCCGACGCGGCCGGCTTGCCCGGCTTGTACGTCGGAATGCCGTCCAGCTCGGCGCGCAGCTTGGGGCTCGTCTCGCTCACCGCGGGTCCTCCTCGGCCGTTCATCCGGTGGGCGCCCGGCCCTGCACCGTCCGGGCGCCTTCAATGCTGCTCACCTTATGAGGATTGACGGCCGCCGCGGACGCCGGGCGCCCGGAAAAGGACGCAGGCTCCGGAAAACAGGGGGAGCACTTCCGTCCTTCCCGAGCGCCGGTGGCTCACGCCGTGGCGCGCATCCCTCGTAGAGGTGAGTTGAGACCTCTTCGAAACATGGGCCTCTCAACAGGTCCAGACCGCTCCTCGCATAGGAGACCATGGCAGTAACGATTAACTCCCTTGTGTTCCAAGGAGGTTGGCCTTGGTCCGTCTTGCAGAAACGTGCCTGCTGCCGGGTGCATATGCGACCGGCCCCACCGCCCGATCGAGCCCTACTATCGGCTCGCCATGACAGCAGCAGGGAAACACCAGGTGAGCCGGACGGACACAACCCGCCGGGGAAGCCGGCAGAGTCGGGCGGGCATCCGGGACGTCGCCGCCGCAGCCGGTGTCTCCATCACGACTGTCTCGGACGCGCTCAACGGCAAGGGACGGTTACCCGACGCCACCCGGAGCCATGTCCGAGAAGTAGCGGAGCGCCTCGGCTACCGCCCGTCCGCCGCCGCCCGAACCCTCCGTACCGGCAAGTCGGGGCTCATCGGCCTGACCGTGACCACGTACGGGGATGAACCTTTCACCTTCACCGAGTTCGCCTACTTCGCCGAGATGGCGAGGGCCGCGACCTCAGCCGCCCTCGCCCGCGGCTACGCCCTCGTCATCCTCCCCGCCACCTCCCGCCACGACGTCTGGGCGAACGTCGCCCTCGACGGCACCGTGGTCATCGACCCCTCCGACCACGATCCCGTCGTCGCCGAACTCGTCCGCCAGGGCCTGCCCGTCGTCTCCGACGGCCGGCCCGCGGGCACCCTTCCCGTCACCGCCTGGGTCGACAACGACCACGAGGCGGCCGTCCTCGACCTGCTCGACCATCTCGCCGACGCCGGAGCCCGCCGTATCGGGCTGCTCACCGGCACCACCACGGACACCTACACCCGGCTCTCCACCACGGCGTACCTGCACTGGTGCGAGCGTGTCGGCCAGGATCCGGTCTACGAGTCCTACCCCGCCCACGACCCGTGCGCCGGGGCCGTCGCCGCCGACCGGCTGCTGGCCCGCCCGGACCGCCCGGACGCCGTCTACGGCCTCTTCGACCCCAACGGCACCGATCTGCTCGCCGCCGCCCGGCGGTACGGGCTGCGGGTACCGGAGGACCTGCTGATCGTCTGCTGCAGCGAGTCCACGGTGTACGCCTCCACCGAACCGCCCGTCACCACGCTCTCGCTGAAGCCGCGCCGGATCGGCACCGCCGTCATCCAGCTCCTCATCGACGCCATCGAGGGGATCGAGGCCGACCGGCCGGTCGAGCAGGTGATACCGACCGAACTGATCATCAGAACCTCCTCACAGCGGCGCCCGCCGCGCACCACCGTCAGCGCTCCCCGCTCCCCGGCGGGCGACTGACCGCAGCCGTAGGCGACGCGTACGCCACGGCCGTGCCGGTACGGGGCCCGCCCCACCGGTTCCGTACCGCCTCCGTCGGCGCCGTACGGAACCGGTACGGAGGCGGTACGAAAGCGGGACGCCACCGCCCGGGCGCCCGGCAATTCGGGGCCGTACAACGCCTCTCGGCGCCCCGTGGGGCCGTGCGGCCCGCGGATTCCGGCGTCCGGCCGAACGGTCGGACCTTCCGCATTTCGGGCGATCAGCGAGAAAACAGCCGCCGAACCGGCGGTACGATTCGATTCACCACCCCTGGTGCGTCACAGAGGCCCGAGGTCATTCCTATGATGGGCGCACGACACCACGGACCTTTCCTTTTCCGCCGACGGGCTCACTCCGTCCGGCAGGGCGGCGGGGCCGAGAGGTGTATTGCGGCACGACGGTGGTGGAGGGGTCGATGACACAGGGGGCCGGTCAGGGACCCGCGGTGCGGACGGCGACGTTGCGCGACTTCCGGGTGCCGCCGTACGCGCAGGTTCCCGTGCAGTCCGCACAGCCGGGTCAGGCCGGGCAGCCGGTCCGGCCCGGGCAGCAGACACCGGCCGCCCCCGTGCCCGGCGGAGCCTCGGGGCCCCTCGTCGGCGCGCCGGAGCAGCCGGTCGCCGTACCGGGCCCGTCAGCCGCCCCGCAGGACCAACAGGGCGCCGTACAGGACGATCTGAGCGCCGTACAGGAGCAGTTCGGCCCCGTACAGGAGCAGCTCGTCACCGCACAGGACCAGCTCGGCACCGTCCCCGAACAGCCGGCCGGCGGCCAGGACGCGCCCGCCGCCACCGCCCCACACCCTGCCGCCGTACCCGCGGCCGAGAGCCCCGAGCGCCCGGCGGCCGACGTGTCGGGCCACCCCGGCGACGCGGTCCCCGCCGACGGGATGCCGGAGGGGTACACCCCCACCGAACGCGACCTCCCGGTGATCAAGAGGGTCAACCGGGGCGACACCGTGCAGGTCAACGTCGACCCCACCGAGGCCGTCGACTCCGACGGACCGGGACCGCTCTACGTCGTCGGCGACGTCCACGGCTATCTCGACGAACTCGTCGCCGCCCTCGGCGAACAGGGCCTGATCGACACCGAGGGCCAGTGGGCGGCCGGCAACGCACGCCTGTGGTTCCTCGGCGACTTCACCGACCGCGGCCCCGACGGCATCGGGGTCATCGACCTCGTCATGCGGCTCTCCGCGGAGGCCGCGGCGGCCGGCGGCTACTGCAAGGCGCTGATGGGCAATCACGAACTGCTCCTCATCGGCGCCAAGCGGTTCGGTGACACCCCGGTCAACTCCGGTGCGGGCACCGCCACTTTCCAGGCCGCGTGGATCCTCAACGGCGGCCAGCGCACCGACATGGAGCGCCTCCAGGACGTCCATCTCCAGTGGATGTCCCGGCTCGACGCGGTGGTCGAGGAGGACGGGCATCTGTTGATGCACTCCGACACCACGGCCTATCTCGACTACGGTTCGTCCATCGACGACGTCAACGACGCCGTCCACCAGATCCTCACGCGCAATGACGCCGACGAATGCTGGGACCTGTTCCGCAAACTCACCAAACGCTTCGCGTTCCGTGACGAAGGCGGCCCCCAGGCCGCCCAGGAACTCCTCTCCCAGTACGGCGGAGGACGTGTCGTCCACGGCCACAGCCCGATTCCCTATCTGCTCGGCGAAGTCGGCACAGAAGACGCGTCGGACGACGAAGGCGACACCGGACCGGTCGTGGAAGGGCCACACGTATATGCCGACGGGCTGGCGATCGCCATGGACGGCGGAGTCACGATGGCAGGAAAACTGCTGGTCGTACAGCTTCCGTTGGCCAACTGAATCAATGTAGGACAGGTGTTTTCCGGAAACCCCCTGTTACGGCACGCCAAAACCGCTCTACCATCGGCTTACCCGTAGCAGGCTCTCCTCCATTTCCGCCGACTGCGGCTCGTTCCACGCGGGCGCAACGGCCCTACGGAGTATCGGGGGATGCACATGAAAAGCGCTCCGCACCTGCTGAGCGAGGATCGCGCGGATTTCGAGCGCATCCTCAGCGATGTGCTGCGCAATGCACACGAACGTCCGGACCTCGCCGCCGTCGGGCAGCGGCTCAACGCGGAGCAGCTGCGCACCATGGCGCTGAACGCGACGGGCCGGATCGCCTCGTCCGCGACGGCGGAGTACGAGCACTACGCCAAGATCCGCGAGGAGTCCCGCTCACCGGGCACCACCACGTCCATCCGCGACTCGGTGCTGGCCCCCTCGGAGGACGCCACGACGGACTCCGGCGCCGGGCTCACGGCCGTCATCACGGTCCTGGTCCCGATCCTCGGCGGCACCGCGGCGGCGATCTTCCTGCTCGTCGGCTATCTCCTGAAGGCCCTCGACCCGGCGCCCGCGTTCGCGGACAGCATGCTCGCCGTGGGCTGGTTCTTCGCGGCCGTCACCGCGCTCGGCATCCTGGCCGCCGCGATAGGGCTGCTGGTCACCGCGTTGCGCAACAGCTCGACCCAGCTTCCCGCCGACGAGACGGCCGGCGGAGAGCTGCCCGACGAGGTCGCCCGCGCGCGCGAGGCATGGCGCCATGCCCTGCTGGAGCGCGGCATCCTGCCCTTCCTGCGGGCCGCCCTGGACGACCCGAGCGCGGACCCGGCGGCGCCCGCCCCGCCTCGTTCCGCCGGTCAGTTCCCCAAGATCGGCTACAGCAGGCCGGACTTCAGCAGCCCCGACGAGGGCTCCTCCGCCGGGCGGCGGCCGAACTTCAGCAGCCCGGACTTCAGTGGTCCGGACTTCACCAGCCCCGACTTCGGCGGCCCGGAGCACCGGCCGGAATGACCCCGGCAGGTGGTCCGGGCCGCTCGGTCACGTCATGAACGACGCCGCCCCCGGGGCGCCCCGAGGCGGGTCCCGGGGCCGGGCCCTCCGAGCGGCCCGGCGTGGGAGCGGTCAGTCGACCAGCGGCAGATAGACCCGGTTGCCGGCGGCGGCGAACTCCTTCGATTTCTCCGCCATGCCCGCCTCGATCTCGTCGGCCGACGCACCGCCCGTATGGTCCGCGCCACCCGCACGGTCCGTGCCGTCCGTGTCGTGCGCGCCGCTCGCCAGCTCGCCGCCGTGCTTGCGCCGGATGTCCTGCGAGATCTTCATCGAGCAGAACTTGGGCCCGCACATCGAGCAGAAATGAGCCGTCTTCGCGGGCTCCGCGGGCAGCGTCTCGTCATGGAACTCCCGTGCCGTGTCCGGATCGAGCGCCAGGTTGAACTGGTCCTCCCAGCGGAACTCGAACCGGGCGTCCGACAGCGCGTCGTCCCACTCCTGCGCCCCCGGGTGGCCCTTCGCGAGATCCGCCGCGTGGGCCGCGATCTTGTACGTGATGACGCCCGTCTTCACGTCGTCGCGGTCCGGCAGGCCGAGGTGTTCCTTGGGGGTGACGTAGCAGAGCATCGCCGTCCCCCACCAGGCGATCATCGCCGCGCCGATCCCGGAGGTGATGTGGTCGTACGCCGGAGCCACATCGGTGGTCAGCGGACCGAGCGTGTAGAACGGCGCCTCCTCGCAGATCTCCTGCTGGAGGTCGATGTTCTCCTTGATCTTGTGCATCGGGACATGGCCCGGGCCCTCGATCATCGTCTGTACGTGGTGGCTCTTGGCGATCGAGTTCAGCTCGCCCAGCGTGCGCAACTCGGCGAACTGCGCCTCGTCGTTGGCGTCCGCGATGGAGCCCGGCCGCAGCCCGTCGCCGAGGGAGTACGTCACGTCGTACGCGGCGAGGATCTCGCACAGCTCGTCGAAGTTCTCGTACAGGAACGACTCCTTGTGGTGCGCGAGACACCAGGCGGCCATGATGGAGCCGCCGCGCGAGACGATGCCGGTCTTGCGGCGGGCCGTGAGCGGGACGTACCGCAGCAGGACACCGGCGTGGACCGTCATGTAGTCGACGCCCTGCTCGGCCTGTTCGATCACCGTGTCCTTGTAGATCTCCCAGGTCAGCTCCTCGGCCTTGCCGTCGACCTTTTCGAGCGCCTGGTAGAGCGGAACGGTGCCGATGGGCACGGGGGAGTTGCGCAGCACCCACTCGCGGGTGGTGTGGATGTTGCGCCCGGTGGAGAGGTCCATGACCGTATCGGCGCCCCAACGGGTCGCCCATGTCATCTTCTCCACCTCCTCCTCGATGGAGGAGGTGACCGCGGAGTTGCCGATGTTGGCGTTGACCTTCACCAGGAACCGCTTACCGATGATCATCGGCTCGATCTCCGGGTGGTTGACGTTGACCGGCAGTACGGCGCGGCCCGCGGCGATCTCCTCGCGGACGGTCTCCGGGGAGACGTTCTCGCGGATCGCGACGTACTCCATCTCCGGCGTGATCTCCCCGCGACGGGCGTACGCGAGCTGGGTGACGGCGCGGCCCTCACGGCCCCGGCGGGGCTGGCGCGGCCGGCCGGGGAAGACCGCGTCGAGGCCCCGCAGATCGGCCGCTCCGCCCCGGAGCAGCCCCCCGCGCGGGGAAGTGTGCTTGAGCCCGTCGTCCTCGGGTCGCGGTGGCCGGCCCGCGTACTCCTCGGTGTCGCCGCGGCCGATGATCCAGTTCTCTCGCAGCGGCGCGAGTCCGCGGCGCACGTCGGTGTCGACGGCGGGGTCGGTGTACGGGCCCGAGGTGTCGTACAGCGTGACGTCCTCGCCGTTGGTGAGATGGACCTGGCGGACCGGCACCCGGAGATCGGGGCGGGAGCCCTCGATGTATCCCTTGTGCCAGCCGATGGGCCGTCCGCCCGCGGTCCGGCCCCGGAGGGCCGGGTCCGCGCTGATGTCCGCGCTGGTGTCCTCCGAGCCGGAGGCAGGCGTGTGTGCGTCCTGAACGGTCATGAGACCTACTCCCTACGCCGGCATTACCCGGTAACAGGTTCAGCGGTCGGCGCAGCGCAGGTGTCCGGGGACCCGTCCCCGGGACTACACGTCAGCGCCCTCTCAGCCCGGTGCTCCGAGCTCCCGCGTGTGCAAAGGTGCCCCCACGCTAGCGTCAGATCGGGCGCGCTGAACAGAGGGCCCCGCGCTTCCTCCGCCTTCTTGCGATGATCGGTCGGTGACACCACCCACACAGACCCACGAATCGGACGGCCACGCACACGGCCACTCACACAGTCATGGACCCGCCGCGCCGGTCTCCCGGCACCTCCGCAAGGTGATCGCGGCGGTGCTGATTCCGTTCGCGGCCGCCGTGGTGGTCGGGCTCGCCGTGCTCTGGCCGGGCGGTGCGCCCGCGCACGAGCGGACCGGTGTGGGCTTCGACCGACAGACCTTCGACGGCCAGGTCGTCCAGGTCGAGCAGGTCGCCTGTAAGGACGTGAACGCCTCCCAGGTCCCGTCGACCGGTGACACCTCCACGCCCCAGGGCCGCGAGGCGGTGCGGGAGGAGACCGGCGAGTGCAAGAAGGCGACGGTCGAGCTGAAGAGCGGCAAGGAGAAGGGCCACACCTTCATCGAGATCGTCCAGCCGGACGCGCCACGGCAGTTTCACGTGAAACAGGGCGTTGTGGTCGCCTACGCACCGGACGCGCCCCGTGATCTCCAGTACTCGGTGTCCGATGTGGACCGCCAGTTCCCGCTGACGCTGCTGGCGGGGATCTTCGCGCTCGCGGTGATCGTGGTGGGGCGGATGCGGGGGGTCATGGCGCTGGTGGCGCTGGTGGTCTCGTTCGCGATCCTGACCCTGTTCATCCTGCCGGCGATCATCCAGGGATCGAATCCGCTGGTGGTGGCGGTGGTGGGAGCGAGCGCGATCATGCTGGTCGCGCTGTATCTGTGTCACGGGCTGACGGCCCGCACCTCGGTGGCGGTGCTCGGCACCCTGATCTCGCTGCTGCTGATCGGACTGCTGGGGTCGCTCTTCATCGGTTGGGCGAGCCTGACCGGTAACACCGACGACAGCACGGGGCTGATCCACGGCCTCTACCCCGAGATCGACATGAGCGGCCTCCTGCTCGCCGGCGTGATCATCGGTTCGCTCGGCGTGCTGGACGATGTGACGGTGACGCAGACCTCGGCGGTGTGGGAGCTGCGCCAGGCGGATCCGACGATGGGGCCGCGGGCGCTGTACCGGGCGGGCATCCGGATCGGCCGGGACCACATCGCGTCCGTGGTCAACACGCTCGTGCTGGCCTACGCGGGCGCCGCGCTGCCGCTCCTTCTGCTCTTCTCCATCGCGCAGTCGAGCGTGGGGACGGTCGCCAACAGTGAGCTGGTGGCGGAGGAGATCGTACGGACGCTGGTGGGGTCGATCGGTCTGGTCGCGTCGGTGCCGGTGACCACGGCGCTGGCGGCGCTGGTGGTCTCCGCCGACCGGTCCGTCCCGGAGAACCCCCCGGCTCCGTCCGCGCCGTCCGCCCCTGCGGGACCGGGGGCGGGTCCTGGAGCAGGGCCTGGCCCCGGGCCTCTGGAGCCTGGGGTGCTGGTGCCGGCGCCGCCCGCGCGCGCCCCGGGCAGCCGGGGCCGCCGCCGCAAGAAGTAGGGCGGGCGAGCCTCTCCGAGCCCTCTCCGGAGCGGCCCCGCAGAGGCCCTGAGCAGTCCGCGGGGCCGTCCGTACCCTTCCGGGGTCCCGTGGACACCCCGGACACCGGAATCACCCGGACGGCCTCCTCAACGAGCCGTCAGCCGGCGTTCTCCTCGGCGAGGATGCGACCCAGCTCCTCCTCAAGACTGTCCTCGAAGTCACTGAGCGTGCGCTCCTGGCCGAGCGGAACCAACCGGTCCGTACGGTCCAGGAAGGCCACCAGCGGCGCGGCACTGACCCGGAAGAGCGCGTGGTCGTCGCCGACCTGGAGCCGCATATGGACGTCGGACAGGTCCTCGGGCGTCGTCGGCGAGATGTGCACATCCCCGTCCCCGCTGGGCGTGTTGATGCCGTCGAGCAGCAGCTCGCGGCCGAAAGTCCAGGTCACAGGCGCGTCGCCGGGCAGATGGAACGTCATGCGCACCGCGTACGGATCAGCCACCTTGTAGTGGAGTTCCACCGGGATACGGAACGACAGCTCCTCGGAGACGAGGAAGCTCATCAGGACCTCGGCCTGGACCGACTCGCGCATCGTTGTACTCCGGAGTAGATGGAACAGTGGCTGGGAATGATCCCCGTTGACCCTCTTGACGCCATAGTCCTGTAAGCGCTAGCAGATCACAAGGAGTAGTTTTTCAGATACTGATAGAGAGGATTTGCGAGGTCAGCAGGGATCCAATCTCTCTGCGTAACCGCTCGGCCGCCGGAAGCAGTCGTTCCTGTTGACGGAGCGGTATAGAAATGGCCAGCGCGGCCGCGGCGGATCCGACAGTGATCGGTACGGCGGCGCAGACCGTCCCGAGCCGGTACTCCTGGCGGGCCACGACCGGTTCCATCCGCCCCAGCGAGTCGAGACGCTCCAGCAGGGTGCTCCGGTCCCGTACCGAGTACGGGGTGAGCGGGCGGACAGGATAGCGGTCCAGGTGGTCCCGGCGGGACGCCTCGTCGAGCTGGCTCAGCAGGCACTGGCCGATCGCGTGGGCATGGGCGGTCGCGCGGAAGTCGGCGCGGGCGTCGACCGCGGGGCACGCGGGACTGTCGGCCACGCAGAGGAGGTCCATCTCGCCCTCGTGGTAGACCGCGAAGTACACGGGGACGCCGAGCGCGTCGCGCAGTCGGCCGAGGACCTCGGCGAGGGTGGCGCGGCGGCTCCGGGCGGCTCCGGCGCACACCAGCCGCTGGGCGGCGTCCCCGAGAACGAAGACGCCCCTCTCGCGTCGGAGATAGCCCTCGTAGGTGAGGGTGCGCAGCAGGTGATAGGCGGTGGGGAGGGCGAGCCCCGCCTCGCGCGCGAGCTGTTTCGCGGTGGCTCCGTGCGCATGGGCTCCCACCGACTCCAGCAGTCGCAGCGCCCGCCGCACCGATCCGATCAGGGTGGGAGCCGCGGCGGATGTAGCTGTGACCAAAGATCACCCCCAGGCGTGCTGACGGGCCGGAGAGCCCGCCGGGTGCGGCAGAGGTGAGCCACTCTAGGGGCAGGTCGGGGCGGGGGTTGGTTTCCCCTTCACCTTTCCCTCTGGCGGGCTAACAGCCGTATGGACTGACAGCCCTACCAGTCACCGCGCGACGAGGACGACGCCGTGAACTTCCGTACGACGTAGATCAGTCCGCCGACCAGGGCGACGAATATCAGCACCTTGAACAGCAGGCCGATCACGAACGCGAGCAGGCTGATGATCAGCCCGCCGAAGACCACGATGGCGATCGCGGGCACCGCGATCCACTTGACCCACCAGGGCATGCCCGTGAACATCTCCCGAACCGCCATCGTCCCTACCTCGCTTCACCGAGTCGTGATGTATCCGCTGTACGCCTTCGATGCTAGAGGCGCGGGAGCGCCCGCGGTGGCCCCACAGCCCCCGCTCTCCCCTGATCCGACCCTGAGACACATCTGAGGGTCATCCCTCGGGCGGCGAGAACACCACCATCACCCGCAGATCTTCTGTGATGTGGTGGAACTTGTGCGCGGTCCCGGCCGGTACATAGACCACGCTGCCACGGCTGACCTGTGTGGTCTCCGTCCCTACGGTGATCGACGCCCGTCCGCTGACGACGAAGTACACCTCGTCCTGCCGGTGCGGCTGCTGCGGGTCGGTCGCGCCGGCGTCCAGCGCGTACAGGCCCACGGACATGTTGCGTTCTCTTACAAACTGCAGATACGCGCCGTCGTTGGCGGCACGCTCCGCCTCCAGCTCATCCAGTCGAAATGCCTTCATGCCACGATCAGACCATGAAGAATTTCCTAGTCAAGACGATCGCCAACGCCGCGGCCCTGGCGGTGGCGATCTGGCTTATCCAGAACATCACCCTCACCGGCGAGAGCACCGGCCGGAAGGCCCTGACGCTGATCCTGGTGGCGCTGCTCTTCGGGCTGGTCAACTTCCTCGTCAAGCCGGTGCTGAAGCTTCTGACGCTGCCGCTGTTCATACTCACCCTCGGGTTGTTCACCCTGGTGATCAATGCCCTGATGCTGCTACTGACCTCGTGGCTCGCGGAGAAGCTGAGCCTGAGCTTCCATGTCGAGGGCTTCTGGACGGCCGTGCTCGGCGGTCTGGTCATCTCCGTGGTGTCATGGGCACTGAACGTCGCGCTCCCCGACGACAGCGACTGAGGCCGGCCATGAACCACTCTCCGGACATCGGCGACGGCACACGAGCCGTACGGGCCGGGCTGCCCGAGCCGGTGAAGCACGAACCGACCCTCCCCGGGCCGGTCTTCGCCGCCCACTTCCACCTGCCGGGCGATCCGACCGGCCCGTACACCTACGGCCGGGACGAGAACCCGACCTGGACCCATCTCGAACAGGCCATCAGCGAACTGGAGGCGCCCGGCGGATCCGTCGAGACCGTCGCCTTCGCCTCCGGCATGGCCGCGATCTCCGCGGTGGCCTTCTCCCAACTCCGGGCCGGCGACGCGATCGTCCTGCCGGACGACGGCTACCAGGCCCTTCCGCTGCTGCGCGAACGGCTGGAGGCGTACGGCGTGGAGGTGCGGACCGCGCCGACCGGCGGCGACGCCCAGCTCCAGGTCCTGGCCGGGGCACGCCTCCTGTGGATCGAGACGCCGTCCAATCCCGGTCTCGACGTCTGCGACATCCGCCGGCTCGTGCGCGAGGCGCACGCCGGCGGCACCCTCGTCGCCGTCGACAACACCCTGGCCACCCCGCTCGGCCAGCGGCCCCTGGAGCTCGGCGCGGACTTCTCCGTGGCCAGCGACACCAAGGGCATGACCGGCCACGGCGACATCCTCCTCGGCCACGTGACCAGCGGCGACCCGGAACTCGCCGCGGGGGTGCGGCGCTGGCGCAAGGTCGTCGGGGCGATCCCCGGGCCGATGGAGGCATGGCTCGCCCACCGCTCGCTCGCCACCCTCCAGCTCCGTATCGAGCGCCAGTGCGCCAACGCGCTGGTCCTCGCCCGCGCGCTGGCGGAGCGCGACGACGTCAGCGGCGTGCGCCACCCCGGGCTGCCCGGCGACCCCTCGCACGCCGTCGCCGCGCGCCAGATGCGCCGCTTCGGCTCCGTCGTCTCCTTCGTCCTGCCCGACCGGGACAAGGCGGAACGATTCCTCGGCGAACTGCGGCTCGTGGAGGAGGCGACGAGCTTCGGCGGCGTACGGTCCACCGCCGAGCGGCGCGGACGCTGGGGCGGCGACGCCGTACCGGACGGCTTCATCCGATTCTCCGTCGGCGCCGAGGACCCCGAGGACCTGCTCGCGGACGTCCTGAACGCCCTCGACACGGTGCGCCGGCAAGCGGGGCACTGACCGAACGAGGCGGACGCCGACCGCACGCGGCAGGGGCCGATGGCGGCCCGCGGAGGGGCCGACGGCGGCCCGCCGTCCACTTTCGCCGTACGGGGCCGTATACGAAAGAGACGGTCCGAGCCTCCCCCCTCATGGCTCGGACCGTCCCAGGTTCCACGCGCGGAGAACCATTTAACCAAGGCTAGTTGACTCTGCGTCAGTGTCCAATCACAGTAGCGACAGCGGCCTATCGACTTATTTATAGTTGGCGACGCGGGGTCGCCCCGGGGGCGAGGCCCTGTCCGGACAGGGCGCAGGCGCGGTTCGAGACGGGAGAGCGGGACATGGACCTGGCTCTGCTGCGCACCTTCGTCACCGTGCACCGCGCCGGTTCCTTCACTCGCGCCGCGGCCCTGCTCGGCCTCTCCCAACCTGCCGTGACCGGCCAGATCAGGACCCTGGAACGGCAGCTCGGACGCCCTCTCTTCCTCCGCCAGGCCCGCGGCGTCACCCCCACGACCATCGGCGACGAACTCGCGCACCGCGCCGCACCCCACCTCGACGCCCTGGTCGAGATCGCCGAGACCGGACTCGACGAGGAGTCCGGCGTACGCACGCTCCATCTCGCCGGCCCGCCCGAATTCACCTCCCTGCGTGCCCTACCCGCGCTCACCGCGCTCACCGCCCAGGGCCTCGCACTGCGCACCTCGTTCTTCGGAAACTCCGAGGAAACCCTGGAAGGGCTGGCCGCCGGACATCATGATCTGGCCATCACCACCGCCCGGCCGCGCGGCGGGCTGCTCACCTCGACTCCGCTCTGCGACGAGGAGCACGTCCTGATCGCGGCTCCCCGCTGGGCGGCCCGCCTCGGCCACGAGGTGCTGCGCGAGCGAATCGTGGTGCTGGAACAGCTTCCGGTCATCGAGGTCCACGAGTCCCTGCCGTTCGTCTCCCGCTACTGGGCCACCGTGTTCGAGACCCGGCCCGCGGCGGCGGGCACCGTGATCGCCCCTGACCTACGGGCCGTGCTGGAGTGCACCGCGGCGGGCGCCGGGCTCGCAGTCCTGCCCCGTTACCTCTGCGAGGCGGCCCTGGAGCGCGGTGAGGTCGTCGCCCTGCTCGACCCGCCCGTCCCCCCGCTGCGCACGTACTTCCTGGCCGTGCGCACCGGCACCCTCGCCCTGCCGCCGGTCGCACGGGCGCACGAGTGGCTGCTGCGCGCCGCCGTGGAGTGGTGACCGGCGGCGAGCCGGAGCGACGCCGGGAGTTTCAGAAGTGGTGGGACGGGCGAACCTCTTCCCATGACCGAACGGCCCGTGGTCAAGCGCACCGCACGCGCCATCCTGCTGGACGGCGACGACCTGATCCTGATCAAACGGACCAAGCCAGGAGTGGATCCGTACTGGCTCACACCCGGCGGCGGGGTCGAGAGAACGGACGCCACCGTCGTCGACGCCCTCCACCGCGAGGTGGACGAGGAACTCGGCGCCAAAATCATCGATGTGGTGCCGTGCTTCGTGGACACCGTGGAGCACATCGCCGACGGCGGCGTCACCGGCGTGAAGGTGCAGCACTTCTTCGTCTGCCGGCTGGACTCGATGGACCCTTCCCTGCGGCACGGCCCCGAGATCGACGAGCCGCTCGGGGAGTACGAGATCGTCCGGGTGCCGTTCAGCAGGGTCGGCATCGCCGCCGTCCATCTCGTACCGCTCTCCCTGCGCCACTACCTGGACGGCAACATCGAGGGCGTGCGCGCGATGCACGCCCCCGACCTGGGCTGACCGGCGGACCCCGGCCGACACGCCCCGGCCGGGAGAGCCGTGAGCCGTGAACCGGACATTCCGTGACCGGGTGCTACGTGGCCGCCGCGACGAGTTCCTCAAGAGAGTCGTGACGGATCCGGTCCGAGGGGATCCCCGCGCCCCGCAGCGCGTCCAGACTGCTGCGGATCATCCCGGGCGGCCCCGACAGATACGCGTCGAACTCGTGCCACGGACCGTGGTCGCGCACCGCCTCGGGGAGCCGCCCCGTCAGCCCCGCCGTGGGCCCCTCCGCGACCACAGGGCGCACCGAAAGCCACGGGTGCGCGCTCTCCAGCTCCAGCATCGTCTCGATGTCGTACAGGTCGTGATCACTGCGCGCGCCGTAGAACACCTCGACCGGACGCCGCTGCCCGCGTTCGGCGACATCCTCGATGAGCGCCTTGATCGGTGCGATACCGGTCCCGCCGCCCAGACAGAGCAGACCGTTGTCCGTGCTGTGGTCGACGGTCATCGAACCGGCCGGCGGCCCCAGACGCAGCACGTCCCCGGGCTTCGCGTGGTGGACCAGCGCGTTGGACACCCAGCCCGCCGGCACCGCCTTGACGTGGAACGACAGCAGACCGTCCGGGCGGGGCGCCGACGCGAAGGAGTAGTGCCGCCAGACCCGCGGCCACCACGGTGTCTCCAGACTCGTGTACTGCCCGGCGAGGAAGGGGTACGGCTGGTCCGGCCGGACCGTCACCACGGCGATGTCCGAGGTCCGCGACTCGTGCGCGACGACCTCGGCCTGCCACCACGCCGGAGCGTGCTGCTCGTTCTCTGCCGCCGCGTCGATCATGATCTGGGAGATGGTCGTGTACGTCCGGACCCAGGCCTCCTCGGTTTCCTCGTCCCAGCTGGCCGAGGCGTAACGCGCCAGCGCGCCCATGAGGGCCTCACCAACCGCGGGGTAGTGCGCGGACTGGGTGCCGTACTTGCGGTGTCCACGGCCGAGCTGCCGGAGATAGTCCGTGAGAACGGCCGGTGAGTCCATGTGCTCGGCGGCCGTCAGCAGCGCCCTGAGCAGCCGGTCGCGCTGCGCGTCCATCGCCACCGGGAACAAGCCGCGCAGATCGGGATGGCGCACGAAGAGCAGCGAGTAGAAGTACGAGGTGAGCTGATCGGCCACCGGGGCGACCTCGGCCAGCGTACGGCGGACGAGGATCGCGTCCGGCGAGGCGTTCGGGTCGGGCGCCGCGGGCGCGGGCGGCACGACCGACGGCTGCCCCGCCGGGGCCGCCGGGGCGGTGGCGGGCGCCTCGGGCGGCAGCGCCGCCGACACGGGCACCTGCGGCGGCGGAGCGGCGGCCGCAGAGGCATCCTGCACACGCTGCTCACCACCGGATGGCTCCGCGGCCCGCTCGGCGTCAGCCGGTTCGGGCCCCGCAGTGACGCTCTCGTCGCCCGGGGGGCGCTCGTACTCGGGCTGCACGGGATGGTGCCGTACGGCGTCGTCGGCGTACGGCGGTACGGGGCTGGGGCGCGCGGCGGCCGAGCGTACGGCCGCCTCTGCGGCGGCCGCGGAAACGGGGCCGCCGATCCCGCCGGCCGTCGTCCCGGGTCCTTCGGAGACCTGCGGATGGGCCGCGGGACCCTCCCCCGCGCGCGTCCCCTTGGGCCGCGGCCGGAACGCGTCGGGAACGCTCTCGTCCACGGGGAACGGCTGCGCGGGCGACGGCTGCTCCGTACCGGGCCCCTGGCCCGGGGCGGCCGGGCCGTCGCGCCACGGCGGCGCTGTACGGGTCCCGCCGGAGCCCACCGGGCGCAGCGAGGCGAAGGTACGGCCCTGGGCGGGTATTCGGTCCCGGCCCGCCGCCTCCCCGGCACCGCCCGACGCCGTCGGGTCCGGCCGGCCCTCGCCGCTCGGCGCCCGGCGAGGGGAGAACCAACCGCCGCCCGCGCGCTCCCCGGAGCCGCCGTCGTCCCCGGGAGTGCCGTTGTCAGCCGACGTGGTGGTCGGAGCGTCCATCGTGTGCCTCGCCTCGAACATCTTTCGGTCGGTCTGCGCACCTCCGCTGGTCCGGAATACGCAGGCAATTCCCCGTTCTGACTCGGACTGCCGACAGCCCGCCCCACCCCCCGCCTCAGCCCCCGTGGGGACAGGAAGCACGGGAATACGGCACAGCGCGCAACGCCCGTCGTCGCAGCATGGCAGGCCATGTCACCACAGCGGACAAAGAGCGTGAAGTTCGGGCATCCACACTGGATTTACCGTTAGGGTGCATCGCTCCCGCACTCAATCGCCGGATCCCCGCCGCGTTTCCACGGCACCTCCGGATCAGAGTATTACTGCTGGAGGCTCACCAGTTCATAGACCTCGCGCAGATCGTCTCCCGCGTACGTGTACGTGGCGAGCCCCGACAGGTGATGATCGGCATTCACGGCCACGGCACAGGGCACCACCGTGAAGATCTCCGCATCGGACATCGAATCACCATAGGCAACACAGCGGTCCAGCCCCACCCCGAACTCTGCACACAGCCGGTTCGCGATCTTCACTTTCGCGGCGGGATTGAGAATGCCCGACCGTTCCACCGGCTCGGTGAAAGGCAGAGCCGGCCACCGCGAACCATGCGTGGCGTGCGCACCCCAGTCCAGCAGCCGCGAAACAAAGAAATCAGGCGAGAGGGAGATAACAGCGCAGTAATCACCTCTCTTCCGGATGTCGCCCCACACCTCACGGATTCCCGACAGCCAGGGAGCACCCTCGAAGGCCGCCGCCACCTGCTCCACCGTCAGCTCGGCCCACAGCTCCCGGGCCCGTACCGCGAACTCGTCCGGCGGCAGCCCGCGAGAGACGAAGTCCCGCTCCAGCTCAGCGATCTCGCGACCCACCCCCAACTGCCGGGAGATCTCCACCGCGGCGGCCGAACCACGGATGAGCGTGCCATCGAGGTCGAAGAGATGAAGCCTGGGTGGACTCGCCGTGCTCGCCATACTCGCCATGTACGCCGAGGCTAGTACGTGCGGTTACTCCCGTGGGCAGACGCCCGCGATCCACCCGCCAGGCACCGTGTTTCACGTGAAACAACTCAAGCGGCCCACGCGCCGGGCCCTCCTCACCCTCCACGTCATCGTCTCCGTGAGCTGGCTGGGACTCGCCCTCGGTCTGCTGGCCCTCGGTATCGCCGCCTACACCACAGAAGACCCCGTCATCACACAGGCCGCCTACCGCGCGATGCAGATCGTCGCCGACTGGTTGATCGTCCCCCTCGCCCTGCTCGCCTTCGTCAGCGGTGTACTGCTCTCCCTCGGCACCCCCTGGGGCCTGGCGCGTCACCACTGGGTCCGGATCAAGTTCTGGCTGACTCTCGTCACGCTCTCGGCGACCGTCTTCGCGCTGCGGCCGAACATCCACCAGGCCGCGGCCGACGGGCAGCCCGACCTCAGCCTCGTCGCGGCCCCCGTCGTCTCCTCCACCGCCTACCTCTTCATGACAGCCATCTCCGTCCTCAAGCCCTGGGGGCTCACTCGCCGCGGCCGACGCCTCCGAGTCCTGGCCACTTCCCGTAAAACGGTGGACGAACGATCACCGGCTCCGACAGCCTGATCCCCATGCCGACACCGCACTCCGCACTGCCCATCCGGCGCCTGACCATGAGAGATCTCACGGCCTGCGCGGACCTCGCCGAAGACCGTGACTGGGCACGCGAAGAGCACCGATGGGGCCTGCTCCTGTCGGCGGGCGCCGGCCACGGCATCGACGACCCGGACGGCAAGGGCCTGGCCGCCGTCTGCGTCGTCACCTCCTACGGCCGTGAACTCGCCGCCGTCGGTATGCTCCTCGTCGCCGGCCGGTACGCCCGTCAGGGCCTCGGCCAACGCCTGATGACCCATGTCCTGCGCGAGGCCGGCACCACACCGCTCGTCCTCTACGCCACGCCCCACGGCAGACCGCTCTACGAACGGCTCGGCTTCACCGGCATCGGCACCGTCGAGACCGTCCTCGGCCGCTTCCGGCCCGCAGGCCCCGGCACACCGCCCCCGGCGACGCGGCCCGCGACCGCCGCCGACCTGCCCGCCATCGTCCGCCTCGACAACGAGGTCTTCGGAGCGGACCGCACCCATCTTCTCGCCCGGCTCCCCGCCTTCGCCGAACGCTTCGCAGTCGCCGAGGAAGCCTCCACGATCACCGGCTACGCGGCGGCCTGGCCCACCCCGGCGACCGATGTCGTCGGCCCCCTCGTCGCCCGGGACACCGACACCGCGAAGGCCCTGATCTCCGCCCTCGCCCCCGGCCCGGACCGGCCGCTGCGCACTTCCGTCGACGTACGCGACGAAGGGCTGCTGACCTGGCTGAAAGAACACGGTCTGGAACCCGCCAACCGCACCACGCTCATGACGTACGGCCTCCGCGACCTGCCCGGCGACCGGGCCCGCCGCTTCGCACCACTGACCCTGGCCACGGGCTGACCGCTCACCCCGGCGACACCCGGCGGCGTACGCTGCCGACCATGAACGACCTGGAGATACGGCCCGCGGTCCCCGACGACATCCCCGCCATCGTGGCCCTGCTGGCGGACGACGCGCTCGGCGCGCAGCGCGAGTCGCCCGACGACCTGACTCCCTACACCACGGCCTTCGCCCGGCTGGCCGCCGACCCGAACCAGCACCTCGTCGTCGGCGCCCGCGGCCACCGTGTGATCGGAACCCTCCAGCTCACCATCATCCCCGGGCTCTCCCGCCGCGGTGCCACCCGCTCCCTCATCGAAGCGGTACGGGTCCACTCCGACGAGCGCGGCAGCGGCCTCGGCACCCGGTTCATCGAATGGGCGATCGACGTATCGCGCCGCGAGGGCTGCCAACTGGTCCAACTGACCTCCGACGCCACCCGCACCGACGCGCACCGCTTCTACGAGCGGCTCGGCTTCACTGCCTCCCACCTCGGATTCAAACTGAGTATCTGAAAACCGCATCCTTATCCGATCCGGCTCGTTGCCCCCGGCAAGGGGGCGGGACATATGCCCATCTGGATCCCGCCCCTCCCACGGGCCGTACGGCCAGGAGGAGACGGATCACATGCTCGACGAGATGGCCCTGCTGGAGTCCAGCTCTCTGCGCGCAAGCGTCGCGGAACGCGACGAGTCCTCGACAGAGTCAAAGAACTGGCCCTGTCACCGGACGGCCTGCATGCCACGACCAAGAACGTCGCCGCCTACTTCGAGGTCAGTGAGAACGCGATCTGGGCCGTCATCCACGACCACCGGAGCGAGCTCCACGCCAGCGGATACCGCGTTCTCAGCGGCGAGGAACTGACTTACTTCAAGCAAGTCTGTGGGCTCAAGTCCCGCAGCCGCTCCCTCGGGATCTTCTCCCGCCGCGCCGTCCTGAACATCGCGATGCTGCTCCGCGACAGCATCGTCGCACGTCAGGTGCGTACGTACCTGCTCGACAGCGAGCGGAGCCACTCCTTGAGCCTGTGGATAACTTAATCCACAGGCTCAAGGAGTGGATCGACACCCGCATCTCCGACGCCCTCGCCCGGCACCCCGTCGCGCCCGCGGACGCCGACGCGGCCGACATGACCGCCGTCCACCGGGGTCTGCTGGAGGCATGGAACGGAGGCGCGAAACTCCAGGCGTTCCGCAACTGACCAACGACAAGGCCCGAAGTCGCAATTCGCGCTTGCGGCTTCGGGCCCGATCGCAGTCTACCGCCCTTCGGCCGGAGCGTCCGGTTTCACGTGAAACATCACCATCGGCGCTATCCGTCGAGCCCGCGCCAGCCCCCCGAGTCCACCCCGCCGGGAACCGCGTCACCCGGCTCGTACGGCCCCCGGGTGAAGACGAACGAGCCGAGGTCGAGATGGCTCACGGATCCATCGGGACGCCGTACCACCCGCAAGGTCTCCCCCGCGTAGTAGCCGTCGAGCCCTGTCCAGCCGCCGTCGCCCGCCGGGACAAAGCTCGAACCCCGCCCGCCACCGCGCAACGGGCGCAGCTCCAGCCCGCCGTCCGCCGTCAGCTTCAGCCCGACCGCCTGCGTACCCCAGTACCACGGCCCGGTGAGCGCCAGCAGTTCCTGGTCCACCTCGGGAAGCGGCTTCCAGGGTGCCGGGATTCGTGGCTCCGCGTCCGCCACGATCCCGATCAGCTCCGCCGCCACCGAACCGGACGCCAGCCCCGACGTGGCATTGGCCAGCACCACCGCCGCCACCCCGTCCGCCACGCTCGCCCACAGACCGGCGACAAATCCTGGCAGCGACCCTGTATGCCCCACCAGCGTCCGGTCGCCGTGCCGCATCAGCTGCGTCCCGAGGCCGTAGCCGCCGTCCCACTGACCCGTCTCCGGTGCCACGGACGGCGTGCGCAGCTCCGCCACGGATGCCGCACTCAGGACCTTCTCATCGCCCTCCGCGAGAAATCCCGCGAACCGGCAGAGGTCGGCAGCGGTCGACCACAGCTGCCCCGCGGGCGCCATCAGCCCCAGAGACTCGACCCGTTCCGGCAGCATCACGTCGGCCCACGGGTGCACGGCCCAGCCGCCGGCGGCCGGCGCGACCGGCTGCGGCGTCGTGCGGTCCATGGACAGCGGCTCAAGAACCTCTCGCCTCAGAGCCTCAGCCCAGGGCACCCCTCGTACCGCCTCGACCAGCGAACCCAGCAGCGTGAACCCCGGATTGGAGTAGTGGTGCCGCCGCCCCGCGGGGTGCACCACCGGCCGCTCACCCAGCACATCCGCAAGCCCGGGGCGCAGCTCACCCGGCGTCCGCTCCCACCACGGAGCCGGACTCTCCGCGGCGAGCCCCGCACTGTGGTCCAGAAGCTGCGCGACGGTGACCTCACCCACCCCCGTGCCCGGAAGGTGCTTCTCCAGCGGGTCCGAGAGACCGATCAGCCCCTCGTCGCGCAGCCGCAGCACCAGCACAGCCGTGAAGGTCTTCGTGATCGACCCGATCCGGTACTGCGTACCGGCATCCGGCTCCTGCCCGTCCACGGAGCCCCGCGCCCCCGACCACACCATCCGCCCGTCCCGCGCCACCGCCGCAACCACCGAAGGCACCCGCGCCTCCGCCTGCGCGACAGCGACACGATGCAGCAAGGCCCGTCGTGTACCGGGCAACAACTCTTCCCTGGGTGTGGTCATGAACCACATCTACCCGCGCCACATCACCGCGTCGACCACTTTTCGCGGTCCGCCGAAACCCCCGCCGTCCCATGCCGCCAGGAACCGGGCGCAGCCTCAAAATCTGCTGGACAAGCACCGCCGACTGTCACCACTGTGGCCCGTATGACTTCTCTCGTGCATCACATATCGATCGACTGCAGCGACACCTACGCCCTCGGCACCTTCTGGGGCAAGGTCCTCGGTGCCTCCCTCGCCGACGACGATCTGCCCGGGGACTCGGAAGCGCTCCTCGAAGCGCGAGGCGTCACCCTGCTGTTCATCGCCGTTCCCGACGAAAAGATCGCCAAGAACCGGGTCCACTTCGACCTCCAGCCCCAGGAACGCACCCGTAACGAAGAGGTGGAACGCATCCTCGCCCTGGGCGCCACCCTCGTGGCCGACCGCCGTCGCCCCGACGGCTCGGGCTGGGTGACCCTCGCGGATCCCGAGGGCAATGAATTCTGCGTGGAGCGCAACGCGGCCGAACGAGCGGCCTGACCCGTCCGCCCCCAGCGCCCCCACCCAACCGGTCAGCCCTCCGGGCGTCGCGACGGCAACGGCCGTATCCCGGGCCACAGTTCGCGCATACGCGCGCGCAGATCCAGAGAGAGACGGCTCACTGCCCCCAGACCGGGCCGGCCCGAAGCCGCCCGTCCGACCACACCCAGCCGGTGCACCAGCCGCTGCCGCGCGGTCGCGGTGCCCCAGGTCCAGTCCTCGTCCGGAACCCGCTCCAGATGGTCGGCAGTCCCGCGGAACGCCCGCTCCACCAGCGCGTCCCCCCGCAGCAACCAGCCCACACACGCGTCCACCACATCGCCCTCCAGCTCGCGCCCCGTTTCCGCCCGCCACACCGAGCGATACTCCGCCTCCGCGCGCTCCAACAGCGGCGCGGACGCCTCGGTCACACACCAGCAGGTGGGAAACCCGATCCGCAGATACGCCAGTTCCACCAGGCCGCTGCCCAGGGATGCCTGCTCGAAGTCGATGAACCGAACACCCGCGGCGGTGTGCAGGTCATTGCCTGGGCACGGATCCCCGTGCAGCAACGCGCCCCCGGGCAGACTGCCGAGCCGCGCCACCAAGGCGTCCAGCTCACCAGGTACCTCACGCGCCACAGGGACGGAGAGCGACTCCGTCAACGCCAGAAACGACGCCACATCCCCCCGCGTCGGCCCGGCCCATCGCGGCAGCGCCCCCGCGTCCCCGGGACCGGTGGCCGCGTGCAACCGCGCCAGCCCGCCCGCGTACGCCACCACCCAGTCACCCGGCGGGCGCAGATGCTCCAGATCCTCCAGAACCAGCACCCGTTCCTCGGGATCCGCCCCCAGCACCGCGGGGACCACCGGCGGATCAACCCGCGCCGCCAGTCGCAACGCCGTCAGCTCACGGGCATACCGCTCGTCCGCGTCCGGCCCCTCCACCACCTGCTTGACCACCGCGGATCCCCCGGCCAGCCCGACCCGCCACACCCGCGAACGCGGACTGCTCTCCAGCCGACGGGCGCCCACCGGCCGCCCCAGCTCCGCCCACACGCTCTCACCGAACTCCAGTCGCGACGCCATGCGGTCATCCTCCCCCGGCAAGGAACAGTTGCTCCGGCGGCTCGTTGATCCGGTCCCGCCTCGCCCCAGGCCCTGTCTCACATCGGGCGTGTCCCCACCCGACGGTGTAGGCGGCGCGACCTCCCGGCGGAGCGGGCCGCTGTTTGCCGCCGACCGAACTGATGTTGATCACACGGCCTTTGCCGCGCACAGCGCGGGCAGGAGCGCCTGGGTGACGGCGGTGTGGCCGAACAGGTTGCGGGCCAGGCGGGACTTTCGAAAGACAACCTAAAGCTGGGTGGCACCGCCGTCGACGAACAGTTCCGCGCCAGTGGTGAAGGAGCTCTGGTCCCCGGCCAGGTAGAGAGCGGTGGCGGCGACCTTGTCGGGACGGCCGATTCGTCCGAGTGGGGTCGGTGCGGCGGGCTCGGCGGCCTGGTCGTCTCGCGGGAGTGCGGCCCGCAGTTCATCGGCGCCGGGGGGCGGTGACGGGGCCGAGAGGTGAGGGCGTTGACTCGGATGCCACGGTCGGCGAGTTCGGCGGCCCAGGTACGGGCGAGGCTGCGGATCGCGGCCTTGGTGGCGGCGTAGACGCCCAGGCCCGGGACACCGCGCGGTGCCGCGCTGGAGGAGAGCAGGATCACCGAGGCGCCGGCGAGATGACCGCTGCGCTCGGTGACCTCGGCGAAGAGCCGGTCGAGGTCGTCGAGTTTCGATACATCGCTCCGGATGCCGATGGCGCGGCCGTCGATCTGTTCGACGGCGTTCTCCAGTTCGGCCTTGCGGCGACCGGTGAGGTAGACGGTGGCTCCCTCGGCGGCGAACCGGCGGGCGATGGCCAGGCCGATGCCGGTGGAGGCCCCGGTAACGGCCCGGTGGGACCGCGGTCAAAACTAGTGCCGCGACCGGCAATGTTTGCGACGGGGCAAAGCTTGCCGGGAGGGGCACTAGGTGGCTTTCAGTACGTCGTGCAGCACATCGTCCAGCGTGGTCCTCGCCAGTTCCGTACGCAGAGCACTCTCGACCCCGTCGTAGACGACGCCCAGTACCGGCGCGATGCCGTGCCCCACGACGCACTCGGGGTCGGGCATGGCCGGGTGCAGGGCGAAGATCGGCCCCGGCTCCACCGCTTCGTAGACATCGAGCAGGGTGATCGTCGGCAGGTCTCGTGACAGCGTCCAGCCGGCGCCGGCGCCTCTTCGCGAGTCGACCAGGCCGGCCTTGCGCGGTTGGGCGAGCAGGCGGCGGATCACCACCGGGTTGGTGTTGGCGCTCGTCGCGATCTGCTCGGAAGTCGCGACCTCATGACCGCTGCGCTGATACAGCCCGATCCAGGTCAGGGCGTGCGCGGCGACGGTCAGCCTACTGTTGGCCCCCATGCGGTCCATCACCTCCCATCGTGTTGTAACAACAACAGTTATGACTGTCTCGGCGACCGACCTGGGCGGGTGGTGGAAGGTCTTGGTCTTGCTGCGCGCGCAGGCCGTCGATCAGGGCGCGCATGCGCGGGCCGTCGCGCTCATGGCCATGAGCCGGCCGCAGCGTGGCGACGGTGTCACGGGCCACGGCGTGCCGGTCGGCGAACAGTTCGCGGGCCGCGGGGTCGCGGAACGGGAACCGGGCCATGCTCAGGGGGTCCGCGAAAGGGACAGCCCCACGTCGGTCGGGCTGAGCCGGGCGCGACATGCAGGCAGGGATTCCCCCGGCTCCTTGCCGGTCATGACCCGACGTACGACGCCGGTTCCTCGGAGTGGCGCACCCAGGAAGCCCCGTCCTGCCGCATGCGCGCAAACGCCTGCCTGCCTGTAGGTTCTCAGCCTCTGTGTCATGCAGCGTCGCGGTGACCTGGGCGTCTTCAGGCTGTCTCACGTCGTGTCATCTGCCTGCTGTCTCAGCGTCGTGTCATTTCCTCAAGTGGGTGCGGAACGGCCGACGGCTCCTCAGTCCTGGTCCGCGCCGTCTGCCGTGTGGGGAAGCAGGGGGAACAGTCGAGTGATGAGGGCCACCGGTCGAGCGCCGTCGGGCCGGGCCAGAGGACGTTGTTCGCGGTCCTGGTAGGGCGCGAGGGCCCGTCGGATCACGTCCGCGACGCGGCTCATCTCTTCGGGTGTCAGGTAGGCGACGGCGCTGAATGCTTCGTCGTGTCGCCATTCGGACGGCGCCTCATCTCGCTGGGTCAGCCATCGCTGCCAGCTTTCGTCCTCCAGCCCACGAGCCAAGTCGCCGAAATGCTCCTCCATAGGACCGTCGGCAGCAGGGGTGTGCTGCTTCAGACGCCAGGGACGTGCGCGGCCCCCGCTGTGGGGGGCCTCTTCGATGTATCCGTGACGGGCGAGCTGCCGTAGGTGGAATGAGCAGAGCCCAGAGCTGTAGCCCAGCCGGGAGGCGGCTTCGGTGGCCGTGACGGTGCCGACTTCGGCGAGTAGGTCCAGCAAGGCTGTGCGGACTTCGTGCTCGCGCAATTCTTCGCTGCTGCTGGCTGTCTGGCCGTCCGGGCTGTTGACATCATCTTCAGTCACTTTGCAAAGTCTGCTACTTTGCAAAGTACTTGGCAAGCCGTAGGTCCTTGTTGAAGTCATCAGCTGCGGTGACCTCCGCGGCACCTGTGACGTGCGCAAAAAGGGGAGACAGCTATGTCTGTTCGTCACGAGCGGTCCCATTCCGTCGACCGGCGAGTCCGTGTGCAAGGCCGCCCGGTGGACGCCTATCCGGCCCTGCCGCCTGAGGCGGAACGGGGTTCGGTTCGCAGGGTCACGGTGGTGGGTGAGGAGGTGCTGAGCCGTCCGTGCCGGGAGGTGACCGAGTTCGGCACTCCGGAGCTGTCGGCGTTAATCGACGACATGTTCCTGACCATGTATGTGGCCGACGGTGCCGGCCTGGCCGCCAACCAGGTAGATGTCGCCCTGCGGCTGTTCGTGTATGACTGCCCGGACGACTACGGGATCCGGCATGTCGGTCACATCATCAACCCGGTTCTGGGCCTGCCCGATCCGGGGAGCCGCCGACTCGTTGACGACTTCGAGGGCTGCCTGTCCGTGCCCGGTGCGGGCATGGCGGTTCCCCGCACCGATCGTGCCATCGCTCGCGGGCTCGACAAGGACGGCAACCCCCTCGTCATCGAAGGAACGGGTTACTTCGCTCGGTGTCTGCAACACGAGACCGACCACCTCTTCGGTCACACCTATCTCGACCGGCTCTCCAAGCGAGATCGCAAAGACGCGCTTCGGCAGATGGCAGAGCGCCGTGAGGACGTCTTCGCCCAACGCGCGATCAAGGCCGCCCGCCTGGGCCAATGAGACGCTTGGTGGCAGCGGCCACTTTTCTACCGAAGGGCGTGGGCCGCATCCTGCGGCCTCGTTCAGCACGTTCGATCAGGGGTCGACCCAGGTCCCTTTCGAGCCGGTTGATCTGGGTTGTCAGTGTCGATTGGTGAATGCCGAGGGCTCGGGCAGCGTCGGTGACGGTGGGGTAGGGCAGGGCGGCAGCAAAGCGTTCGAGTCGCTGCCGGGCATTTGGGCTGGTCAGAGCGTCACGCAGGATGGCGGGGGCATCTGCGGCCTGCTCGGGGGTGCGGAGGGAGGCGTGGTGGCTGGCTCCGCCGCGTGGCCGGAGGGGGATGTTGTGGGTGTGGGCCCAGCGGGCCATGTTCGCGGTGCTCATGCCGGTTTCACGGGCGAGGTCCGGCAGAGTTCGGCGGCGGTGGACGTACTGCTCAATGAGCCAGTCCCGTTCAATGGCGCCGCGGCGCTTGTAATCCTGTGGGCCCTCGCGGAGCGGGATTCCGTACTCCTTGGCGAGATCGGTCAGCGCTCTGCGGGAGAAGCCGGTGAGGGTGGCGATCTGCTGGAGGGACCGGTGTTCTTCGAGGTAGAGCTGGGTGAAGCGCTCTGCCGGGATGGCTTGCCGGGCTCGCTGCCGGATGCGGCCGGTGGCTCTGGCCGTGTTCTTCGTCAGCGGGGGTGCGGGCGCTGGGTCTTCGTCGAGGACATGCCGGATGGCCTCGACGGTCGTGCCCAGGACCTGGGCAGCGTGCTGAACGGGGTGCCGGCGTTCTCGGACGAGTTGGTGCAGGCGGGGCAGGTCGACTTGCGCCGGGTCGGGTCCGGGAAGGGAGAGTCCTGCCAGCAAGGTGGCGGGAGGCTGCCAGGTCACGGGCTCGTCGTGGATGTGGTGCGAGGCCAGGAAGCCGAGGGCTTCTTGCTGGAGGGCGTGTGCGAGTTCGGGTGTCTGAAGCGCGGTGAAGTGCAAGGACGCCGCCCGGAACTCTGCGCTGTCGAGCCCGCCCAGGTCGTCGGGGACGGACTCGGCAGGCAGGCCGCTGAGACGTCGGAAGAGCTGGCTGCGGACGATGCGTTCGCGACGTCCGGACCCCGGCGGTGTTCCGGTCCGGCGGCAGATCTCCAGCCAGCGGTCGTGGGGAAGCAGGCCGGTGTAGTCGAGGAGTCGGCGTCGGCCGTAGTCGATGGGGGTGCCGTTGGCGTCGAGGTGGTCGGCGAGCCGGTCCAGGACGGTGACGATGTCCGGCCATTGCGGAAGGTCGTCGAGTTCCTGGAGGAGGCGTGAGATCTCGATGCCGTCGGTGACGTCGCCGACCAGCCCGGCGGCCTGGTCCAAGGAGGTGCGGCTGTCGGGGATCAGCAGCAGGGCTGCGAGGACGGGAGCCAGGGCCCGTCCATGGATTCCCGCAGGCGGTGTGAGCCGGACCGTCCAGGACTGCCAGAACGTCGTCGGGATCTTCCTGGCTCGCTCCTCGATGTCCCGAGTGGTCCTTGCCGGCCTGCGGGGCGTCTCGGTCGTCATGCGGTAGCGCAGGTGCTCGCTGGGTCGGAGGGAAGGAGCGAGGGCTGCCAGGTGCACGGACTGCAGCACCGGGCTGATGCCCTGGCCCCAGTCGTCGATGCTGGTCGCCGAGATCTGCGTGAGTTCCTCGCGTACTGCTTCCAGCAGGACTCGCAGGGCCTCGCCGGCCGAATGGATTCCTGGCTGTTCCAGGATGCCCAGGGCCATGGTGACCGCGACGGCGGTGTCCGCGGCTCGCGGCGGGGCCATGAACCCCGGTCGGTCCGCCGCCTGTTCGGTGCGCGGGACGACCGGATCGGTGACGAGGTGCGCTTCTGCGATGTCGGCCGGCATCTGTTCACGCAGGACAGCAGCGGGAAGGTCGCTCAGAACGCGGATGCCCAGGGCCCGGATATCGGCCAGCACTGTCAGTGCCGACTGGGGAACAGCCCGGTAGGGGCCGAAGGCCACCGTTGCGCCGTCGATGATCTCCGTCACCCGGTCCTGCGCCATGAGAACCGGATGGCCAAGAGGCAGGCAAAGCGTTGGAGCACAGGTCAGATCGGCGCCGCAGCCAGCCGAAATCGGACCGCCGGGGCGGATCGGCGGATTGCCGCAGAGTTCAGGCCGGGGAACGGACCGCCCGGAGCGGGGCCGCTGCCGCGGAACCCGCCCGCAGTGCGGACAGCAGTCCGCCAGCAGTCGACGGTGCCGGGTGCAGGCGAAGGAGAAACCGAGCCTCCAGGACAACTGCCAGCGACCCTCGCTGGAGCGGAGACAGTCCGGGCAGAACCGGGACCCCCGGCCGCGTCCCCATAGGACATGCCGTGACACGGCCCGGCCTTCGGGACTCAGCTGCAGGGCCCGTCCGTCATAGTGCGCCAGGGTCATCGCGGCGACCGCCTCCGGGGCCGTGCCGGTGGCGTGCGCAACGGCAGCAGTCAACCGATCATCGAGGAAGATCGTCCAGTCCGTCGGGATGCCCCGGAACTGGTTTCCGGCCCGCTGCCGGACCGGGAAGCCGAAGTGCAGCAGGACATCACCGAGTGTGGTGTCCAGCCGCCTGGCCATCGCCTCCAGCCAGGAGTCCAGCGCCTCGCCGGACAGTGGAAGCAGCCGGATCGGCAGGGTGCGGGCCGACGTCCTCATGCGGCTCGTCTGACCCGGGTCCGGGGACGGCTGGTCAGACGCTTCTTCTCCAGCGCGGCCTGAAGTTCGAGGCGGGCTGCCTCAGACGCCTCGTCGTTCTTCACCCGGTCCATCAGCTCCTGGTCCAGCCGTTCGGCGCCGGTGCGGACTGCCCGCTGGCAGCCGCGGTTGATCAGCGTCATCAGCGAACCGATGTGTCCGGTGCTGCGGGCGAAGAGGTAGTCCGACAGGTCGTCCGCGAGCATGCCGGGGTGCTTGGCGGCAAGCACGACGCGCTGTTCGAGGGCCAGCAGCATCTGCCGCCATTCCCGGCGTCCGGCCTCCGTATCGATGGTGAATGGACGCAGTCCCAGGCGGGTGGTGCGGCGGCCGGTCTGGGCCAGAGCCGTGTCGCGCCCGTTCGTTCCCTCGCCGAACAGGCCCTTCTCCGCGAGTTCGACCCCCACCATCAGCAATGTCACCGGGAACTCGTTGGCGATCCACTTCAGGTGATTACTCACCTCGATTCCGCTCTTCTGTCCCCATTTCAGGAAGTGAAGGTCGTCCAGAACCACCAGTCGGACATCGCAGGACAACACGCAGTCCAGCACCCGCCGTCCGAACTGGGCGGTGGTGCCCCGCCCCGTTCCGGGGTGGCCGAAGAACTCCAGCATGGCCCGGTTGAGGTCCTTCATTCCGGTGTTCCCGGTCAGCCCGACCCGGCAGACGGGAATCCGCTCGTGTCCCTTGCTCGTGAACGGGCCCGACTCCTCGATCTCCCGCTGGTGGAAGTCGCGGGCGAAGGCCAGCACCGAGGTCGTCTTGCCCAGCCCCGGGAACGCGTCGACGGCAACCGCGCCCTTGGCCTTGTCACCGTCCTGCTCGTTGCTGTCGACGATGTCCCACAAGTCCTCGTGGAGCTCTGCCAGTTGTGGTGTCTTGACCGGGCCGATGTTCGCGTGCCACTTCCGGCGCTGCCGGTCATAGTCCGCCCGCGCCTGCGTGGCCAGGGACTTCAGCTGCTTGCAGGTCAGCAGATCGGGCCGACTGCGGCGAGGGCCCTCGGCGAACGCCTTGAAGTCCTCCTTCCGCGACAGGGCGAGATTGTCCGGCTCCGGAACGCTGTTGTCGTTCACACGTCCTCCAGAGCATCGGCGTAGAAGTCGTTCTCTTCGGCGAGGTCTTCCAGATCGGCCTCGTCGTCGTCCCCTGTTTCCGTCACCAGGTCGGGTTCCTGCGGTTCTGGGGTCTCCTCGTCCTGGCCGAGGGCCTTGCGTACGGACGGAAGCGAGACGACCGTCTCCGCCTCGTCCTCGGGCAGTTCGATGGCGGCCTGCTCGCGCGAGAGCCTCAGGGCCATGCGCCGCTCGGCGATCGTGGTGCCCAGTCCGAGGTTCCACCGCTGAAGCAAGTCGGCGACGGCGAGCCGGTCGTCGGGGAAGCGATATTTCGATGCGGCCAGTTGCCGGGCGAATGTCAACGCGTCCTCGCTCAGCGGCATCTCGGCCGACGGTGCGTGCTCCCAGGTCAGGGTGTGCCATTCGCGGGTTGTGGGGTTGCGGAAGTAGATCTTGGTGATGTCGTCGGGGTCCACTTGGAAGGGCCAGCCGTTCTTGACCGGGCTGTCGTAGGGGCTGCGGATGCCCGGCTCGGGCAGGCCGGGGCCGCTGTAGCGGCGTCGGCCGATCTCAACCCCGTAGTGCTGGACCGTGCGCCACTTCGTCTGCAGGAACTCAAAGGCCAGGTCCCGGTCGCGGGGTGCTTCGATGTAGCCCGCCCGCGCCATGCCGTGCTCGAACATCTTCGCCGGGGACATCCGCAGTCCCGGCAGGCCAGGATCGACCAGGCTGGAGTGCGGCCTGCAGTGATAGACCGCCGCGGTCCACTCCCGGATGATCGCCTCAAGCTCGTCGAGGAAGAAGAACGCCTCGTCTTCCGGGCTCTCGCCCCGCGAGTGGATGTCGGGCCCCTTGTAGCCGGGCAGCACCTGCAGCAGCCCCTCCCGCAGAGTCCGGAAATAGCGCTCCACCGGGCCCTTGTCGCGGCCCGTTCGCAGTCGGGCCGGCTGGATGGAGATGCCCATCCGGCGGCAGACACTGGTCAGATGCTCCGAGACGTAGACCTTGCCGTGGTCGACCACCAGCGTCTCGGGGACCAGAGGAGGCGAGGCCAGCCCCGGCCCGGTGGCGCCCTCGACATCGACCAGGACAGTGCGGGGGATCCCGTGCTCAGGCCAGACCGCGTGCCGCGGCCAGTCCCGCCCCGCCGGCCTCGGCCGAAACGACTGGAAGAGCACCGCGCTGACATCCACCGCCTTCGTCGAGACCGGCGTCAGCCGGATCCCCATGACGCAGCGGGTGTACCAATCCATCCCGACACTCAATTCGGCCTGCACCCACTTGAGCGTCAGCGGGTCAAACGCGAAGACGTCCAGGCGTGTGGAGTCCATCAGCAGGTACTCGCCCGGCCGGGTCGGCCGCAGCTTGCCGTACTGGCCCTCCGGCCGACCGGCGATATCCCGGTTGCGCTTCATGCTCAGCCGGAACAGCGGATGCCGTCGCTCCAGTTCCTCCAGCAGTCGAAACGCCGTCGCCCGACTCGGCTGTGGCACCACCCCCTCGCCGAACCGCGCAATCACCCGAGCCCGGGTCCGCTCGATCACCATCGTCCGCGACGGCCGCGACTGGTCGGTGTGCTCGACCATCACCTCCACCGCGATCTCCACCCACCGGTCATCGACCGATGTCTGCGACCGCTCCGACCGCGTTTTCCTCGGTGCAAGCCCGGCCTCGCCATGCTGGAGAAATCCAGCGACCCAGCGCTCAATGGTGCGGGTCGTCACGCCAAGTTCCGCCGCCTTGGCTGCCTTCCTCGCCTCCATCGGCACTGCCGTGCCGTAGCTGTCCCTCGGCTCGTCGTCAGCCGCCAACTCCCCGCTGCCGGAGCGATAACCGGTCAGCACCTCGCGGACATGCCCGGCTCGCTCCAGGACCTTCCGCTTATCCTCCACATCGAGCTGCCCGAGGACCACGGAGGCGATCTCGCCTTCGTCGTCCGCAGACGGTCCCGGGCCGTCAGGGCTGATCGCAGCACGGTCAGAGAACAGCAGTTCCTTGAGCGACAGCCGCAGCAGCCGCCCATGACCATCCTTCAAGACCACTTCGTTGCCCGCTGTGGTCGCAGCCATCTCCACCACCTCGACGGATTCCCCGTCATAGCGGAAGCGCGTACCAACTCCGACGCGAGCGGCCGCCCTACTCACGCTGCCCTCCTCAGGACGTGCGAAGAGCCGAGCGGCCGGTCGAGATCGGTTACGAAGACTTGCGTCCAGAGCAAATGGTGGATCGCAGCACGGACTTGAGGTTCTGGACGATCCGGCAGACACCCCACGGCCTGCCCCAGAAGAACACCGTTGAGATCCACATCCCGTAGCTGTTCCAGAATCTCGGGGCTGAACAGCCAATCCCTGCGGTAGCCCGCCAGGAACCGGATGTTCTCCAGCTCTGCGGCCGGAGGCTCACTCCAGACCTCGTACTTCCATCCCCGCGATTCCACCACCCTCTGGGTCCAGCCGAAGGTGAACGCCACCTCAGGCTTGGACAATCGGTGCCGCGGCTTGACATCGACAACCACCGGCACCTGCCCAGTGAGCAGGAGATAGTCCGGTATGTGCCGACGCATCTTCCCCTCCAGCACCGTCTGCAGCAGAAAGGGCTGGGCCACTATGCCCCGTACGGACGGATCAAAATCGGCGAAGAGCAGGCGCGACAGCTCCAGTCGTGACTCGTAGATCACGTGGTCGCGCATCGTCGCCGACCAATAGGTACCCGAGTAGTGCTTCTGATCCCTGTACCAGCGGAACGTCCGCCACGGATGAGCCGTCTGCAGTGACGCCGGTGCCGCAGAAGCCCAGGAACACTCTTCAACCCCGCCACTGTGCCCACGAAAGCTGACCGTCGCTTCCATCCCTACTCCCGAGTTGGAGTTGCCCTCGGCAGCACGATGCTCCCGTCCAACACGCCGACGGGAGCACACCAGCAACACTTTCACTCGAACGAGGTACGGCAGCGACCTGCGAATCTCAGCTCAGTGTCGGATCCGACTTCGATCCGACATCGACCGTGAGATTCCGACACGAAATTTGAGACCCTACACTGCCCTCGCTCAGGTCTGCGCCATGTCCACGAAGCGCGAGTAGTGCCCCTGGAACGCCACCGTGATCGTCGCCGTCGGACCGTTACGGTGCTTCGCCACGATGAGGTCCGCCTCGCCCGCGCGCGGCGACTCCTTCTCGTACGCGTCCTCACGGTGCAACAGGATCACCATGTCCGCGTCCTGCTCGATCGAGCCCGACTCACGCAGGTCGGAGACCATCGGCTTCTTGTCCGTACGCTGCTCGGGGCCACGGTTGAGCTGCGACAGCGCGATCACCGGCAGCTCCAGCTCCTTGGCCAGCAGCTTCAGGTTTCGCGACATGTCCGAGACCTCCTGCTGCCGACTCTCGGCGCGCTTGGAACCGCCCGACTGCATGAGCTGGAGGTAGTCGATGACCACCAACCGGATGTCGTTGCGCTGCTTGAGGCGACGGCACTTCGCCCGGATCTCCATCATCGACAGGTTCGGCGAGTCGTCGATGTACAGCGGCGCCTGCGAGACGTCCGGCATCCGGCGGGCCAGGCGCGTCCAGTCCTCGTCCGTCATCGTGCCGGACCTCATGTGGTGCAGCGCCACCCGCGCCTCCGCCGACAGCAGGCGCATCGCGATCTCGTTCCGCCCCATCTCCAGGGAGAAGATCACGCTCGGCAGATTGTTCTTGATGGACGCCGCCCGCGCGAAGTCCAGCGCCAGCGTGGACTTACCCATGGCCGGACGGGCCGCGATGACGATCATCTGGCCGGGGTGGAGACCGTTCGTGAGGGAGTCGAAGTCCGTGAAGCCAGTCGGCACACCGGTCATCTCACCGCTGCGCGAACCGATCGCCTCGATCTCGTCGAGCGCGCCCTCCATGATGTCGCCCAGCGGCAGGTAGTCCTCGCTCGTCCGCTGTTCCGTGACGGCGTAGATCTCGGCCTGCGCGGAGTTGACGATCTCATCGACGTCCCCGTCGGCCGCATACCCCATCTGTGTGATCTTCGTACCCGCCTCGACGAGCCGGCGCAGAACCGCCCGCTCGTGCACGATCTCCGCGTAGTACGACGCGTTCGCCGCCGTGGGTACCGACTGGACGAGGGTGTGCAGATACGAGGCCCCGCCGACCTTGCCGATCTCACCGCGCTTGACCAGCTCGGCCGCCACGGTGATGGGGTCGGCCGGCTCCCCCTTGGCGTAGAGGTCGAGAATCGCCTGGAAGACCATCTCGTGCGCCGGACGGTAGAAGTCATGGCCCTTGATGATCTCCACGACATCGGCGATCGCGTCCTTGGACAGGAGCATGCCGCCGAGCACCGACTGCTCCGCGTCGAGATCCTGCGGAGGCACCCGCTCGAACCCGGAACCGCCGTCCCAGGGGCCGCTCTCGCTGCCCCGGTCGTGCTGCTCCTCGCGGCCCCGGCCCTCACCACGGCGCTGCCGGGAGACAGGCAGACGGTCACTGGGACCGGTATCGGTCCAGGGGTCGTCCAACGGCTCGGGAATGCTCACCGGCCACCTCCTCACGTCCGCCCAGCGGACCTCGCCGTGCCACTCTTTGTACGGCACGACACTGACAAAACGAGAGGTCTGACTCCGGTTCCGGCGCGTCGGACGCCGGTCCACGGTAGGCCCGTCGGCGACGTCAGCCAATCTTGTTATCCACAGGCCGTGTGGACGAAGGACCAGATGCTGTGGAGAACATGCGTGAACCTGTGCACGGACCGGGGGACAGCGCTGTGGACAAAGTCATACCGACCGCTCCACACTGCTACTGACCTGCACTTTTTCCATCCACTGGCTGTGGGGGAAAGAAAATTTCCCGACTGGGCCAAGATCAGTGGAACCACCGCACAACCGATCCTTCACCCGAGACAGAAGTAAGGACCACTGGCCGCTTGCATCACTTACCTGTGGAAGATTAGGTTGAGCGCATGACACAGGCCCCCTCGGCATCCAGGACGGTTCGGCGACAGCACGATCGCGAGATCGTCGCGCTCGCCGTTCCGGCCTTCGGAGCCCTCGTGGCGGAGCCGCTCTTCGTGATGTTCGACAGCGCCGTCGTCGGCCATCTCGGCACCCCGCAACTCGCCGGACTGGGCATCGCGGCGGCCCTGCTGACGACCGCCGTGTCCGTCTTCGTCTTCCTCGCCTACGCCACCACCGCGGCCGTCGCCCGGCGGGTCGGTTCCGGCGATCTCCCGTCCGCCATCCGCCAGGGCATGGACGGCATCTGGCTGGCCCTGCTGCTCGGCGCCGCCGTCGTCGCGGTCGCCCTGCCCGCCGCGCCCTGGCTCGTCGGTCTCTTCGGGGCCTCGGACACCGCCGCCCCGTACGCCGTCACCTATCTGCGGATCTCCAGCCTCGGCATCCCGGCCATGCTGGTGGTCCTGGCCGCCACCGGCGTGCTGCGCGGGCTCCAGGACACCCGTACGCCGCTGTACGTCGCCATCGGCGGGTTCGGCGCCAACGCGGCGCTGAATGTCGGGCTCGTCTACGGCGCCGGCCTCGGCATCGCCGGTTCCGCCTGGGGCACGGTGATCGCCCAGTGCGCCATGGCCGCCGTCTATCTGGTCGTCGTCGTACGGGGAGCGCGTCGGCACGGTGCATCGCTGCGCCCCGACGCGGCGGGGATACGGGCCAGTGCACAGGCCGGTGCACCACTGCTGGTCCGTACGCTCTCGCTGCGGGCGGTTCTGATGATTGCCACGGCGGTCGCCGCGCGGCTCGGGGACGCGGACATCGCGGCACATCAGATTCTTCTGTCGCTGTGGAGCCTGATGGCTTTCGCGCTCGACGCGATCGCCATCGCGGGGCAGGCCATCATCGGCCGCTATCTCGGGGCGGGGGACACCACGGGCGCCCGGGAGGTATGCCGGCGCATGGTGCAGTGGGGCATCGTGTCGGGTGTGGTGCTCGGTGCGCTGATCGTGATCGGGCGCCCGTTGTTCATTCCGTTGTTCACCGGGGACCCGGCGGTGCGGGAGACGTTGGTGCCCGCTCTGCTGGTGGTGGCGGTGACGCAGCCGCTGGCGGGGATCGTGTTCGTGCTGGACGGTGTGCTGATGGGCGCGGGGGACGGCCCGTATCTCGCCGGGGCCATGCTGGTGACGCTGGTGGTCTTCGCGCCGGCGGCTCTGCTCGTGCCGGTCCTGGGCGGCGGGCTGACGGCTCTCTGGTGGGCGATGGGGCTGATGATGACGGTCCGCATGCTGACGCTCTGGCTGCGAACCCGTTCCGGCCAGTGGCTGGTCACGGGCGCTACTCGCTGAGACACCGGCGGCAGCCGCCGTTTCACGTGAAACACCCGGTGTGCCCGTTTCACGTGAAACATGGCGACGACGCCGATGCCAAGGCCGTCGGACGCAGCCGGGCCGCGGGAACAAGAGACGGAGCCGGGCCGCGGGAACGAGAAGAGGGCCGTATCCCCACCGGGATACGGCCCTCTTCCTGCGTGCTCAGCCGAGCGCGTCGCTTAGGCGGCGACGACCTCGACGCCGAGCTTCGCGGCGACCTCGGGGTGCAGACGCACCGACACCTGGTGCGAGCCCAGGGTCTTGATCGGCGAACCGAGCTCGATGCGACGCTTGTCGACCTCCGGACCACCGGCGGACTTGATCGCCGAGGCGAGGTCGGCCGGGGTGACGGAGCCGAAGAGGCGGCCGGCGTCGCCGGAGCGAACGGCCAGACGCACCTTCACACCTTCGAGGCGGGCCTTGATCTCGTTGGCCTGCTCGATGGTGGCGATCTCGTGGATCTTGCGGGCGCGGCGGATCTGCGCCACGTCCTTCTCGCCGCCCTTGGTCCAGCGGATCGCGAAACCGCGCGGGACCAGGTAGTTGCGGGCGTAGCCGTCCTTGACGTCGACGACGTCGCCGGCGGCGCCGAGGCCGGAGACCTCGTGGGTGAGGATGATCTTCATGATTCGGTCACCCTTCCCTTATCGCGCGGTGGACGTGTAGGGCAGCAGCGCCATCTCACGGCTGTTCTTGACGGCCGTGGCGACGTCACGCTGGTGCTGCGTGCAGTTGCCGGTCACGCGGCGGGCACGGATCTTGCCGCGGTCGGAAATGAACTTCCGCAGCATGTTCGTGTCCTTGTAGTCCACGTACTGGGTCTTGTCCTTGCAGAATGCGCAGACCTTCTTCTTAGGCTTGCGCACAGGCGGCTTCGCCATGGTGTTTCTCCTGTGTGATCAAGAAGTGGGGTGCGAGCCCGCCCTTAGAAGGGCGGCTCGTCCGAGTAGCCGCCGCCGGAGCTTCCGCCCCAGCCGCCTCCGTTGCCCCCGCCGCCCTGCGACTGCTGGCCGCCGCCGGCCGGCGCGCTGGTGGCCCACGGGTCGTCGGCGGGAGCACCGCCGCCGCCCTGCTGGCCGCCACCACCGGGGCCGCCGCCCCAGTTTCCGCCGCCGCCCTGCGACTGCTGGCCGCCGCCGTAACCGCCCTGGCCACCGCGGCCGGTGGTCTTGGTGACCTTGGCCGTGGCGTTCTTCAGGCTGGGGCCGACTTCCTCGACGTCCAGCTCGTAGACCGTGCGCTTGACGCCCTCGCGGTCCTCGTAGGACCGCTGCTTCAGCCGGCCCTGCACGACGACGCGCATGCCTCGCTGGAGCGACTCGGCGACGTTCTCCGCCGCCTGCCGCCAGACCGAGCAGGTGAGGAACAGGCTCTCGCCGTCCTTCCACTCATTGGTCTGCCGGTCGAAGGTGCGGGGAGTGGACGCGACGCGGAACTTCGCGACCGCCGCACCGGACGGGGTGAAGCGCAGCTCGGGGTCGTCGACGAGATTGCCGACGACCGTGATGACGGTCTCGCCTGCCATTGGGTGAACCTCTCGGCGGGGATTGCTTCTGGCTGCTTGCTGCTACTCGGACCCGATGACGCTGAGCCGGTGGCTCAGTGGGTCTCGGGGCGGAGGACCTTGGTCCGGAGGACCGACTCGTTCAGGTTCATCTGTCGGTCGAGCTCCTTGACGACCGCAGGCTCGGCCTGGAGGTCGATGACCGAGTAGATGCCCTCGGGCTTCTTCTTGATCTCGTAAGAGAGACGACGACGGCCCCAGGTGTCGACCTTCTCGACCTTTCCGTTGCCCTCACGGACGACGGAGAGGAAGTTCTCGATCAGCGGGGAGACAGCGCGCTCCTCGAGATCGGGGTCGAGGATGACCATCACCTCGTAGTGACGCATGTGGAACCCACCTCCTTTGGACTCAGCGGCCACGGTCGTTCCGTGGCAGGAGGGTCGTGATGCGTGAGCAACGGTATCGGCCGCCACTGACAATCCGGCTCGTCGGACGAGAGGATCGTGTTCTGGCCTGGGCAGACACCGGTGCAGACCGTACAGACTACCCGCCCGGTGGCTTCCTGTTGAAATCCTGCCGCCTGCGGGCGCAATCTGTACACATCGGGTGTGCGCGGCGCTACGATGCGCCGCCTCCGGCAAGGCCAGGAGGTGCCAGATGGCACAGGCAATGCGACCGAACCCCTCCACATCGCTTTTCTCGACGGACGGGAAGCCTCATCCGCTTCAGGACACTCTGATGGTGGTGACGGTGGCGCTGGGGCTTCTCGCCTTCGTCACGGCGTTCTTCCACCAGTTGCATCTGATCAGTTCGTGGGCGGGGCTGGTGGGGATCCTGACGGGTGCGTACGGGCAGTTCATCTCCGTGACGACGCGCGAGCGGTTCCTGCTGATCATCGGGCTGGGCGCCTCGGCGGTCGGCTTCTTCCTCGGTATGGCGCACGGCGGTCTGTTCGGCGGGGTCATCGGGTAGACCTCTCCTACCGGCCGGGCCCGGCCCCGGTCCCGGCCCCGCACTTTCCCGGTCGGCTCCGGCCGACGCCCAGACGGGGCGCTCCATCGGCGCAGTAGGCTTCGGCGCGAGAGCCGGAGCCCCTGTATCGATGGGGACACACCTGCCGAGGAGCGCCCCGTATGAGTCTGACCCTGAGGACCATCAGCCGTGAGCAGCATCTGGCGTATATCCAGAGTCTGCCGGCGGCGAGTCATTGCCAGGTCCCGGCGTGGGCTGACGTGAAGACGGAGTGGCGCTCCGAGAACCTGGGCTGGTTCGACAAGAACGGTGAACTGGTCGGCGCGGGGCTGGTGCTGTATCGGCAACTGCCGAAGATCAAGCGCTATCTGGCGTATCTGCCCGAGGGTCCGGTGCTGAATTGGTATGCGCCGAATCTGGACGAGTGGATGCAGCCGATGCTGGCCCATCTGAAGCATCAGGGTGCTTTCTCGGTGAAGATGGGGCCGCCGGTGGTGATCCGCCGATGGAATGCCGCGGCGATCAAGTCGGGTATTCAGGATCCGGATGTGAAGCGCCTGCGTGATGTCGAGGCGTCGCACATCGAGCCGCGCGCCTTCGAGGTGTCGGACCGGCTGCGCAAGATGGGGTGGCAGCAGGGGGAGGACGGGGGCGCGGGGTTCGGCGACGTCCAGCCGCGTTATGTCTTCCAGGTGCCTTTGGCCAACCGTTCGCTGGACGATGTGCTGAAGGGGTTCAATCAGCTGTGGCGGCGCAACATCAAGAAGGCCGAGAAGGCCGGCGTCGATGTGGTGCAGGGCAGTTACGAGGATCTCGGTGAGTGGCAGCGGTTGTACGAGATCACGGCGGAGCGGGATCATTTCCGGCCGCGGCCGTTGTCGTACTTCCAGCGCATGTGGAGTGTGCTGAACACCGAGGACCCGAATCGGATGCGTCTGTATTTCGCGCGTCACGAGGGTGAGAACGTGGCGGCGGCGACGATGCTGATCGTCGGGGGTCACGTCTGGTATTCGTACGGCGCTTCGGCGAATCACAAGCGCGAGGTGCGGCCTTCGAACGCGATGCAGTGGCGGATGCTGCGGGACGCCTATGCGATGGGCGCGACGGTGTACGACCTGCGCGGTATCTCCGACTCGCTCGACGAGACCGATCATCTTTTCGGTCTGATCCAGTTCAAGGTGGGCACCGGCGGGGAGGCCGTCGAGTACATCGGGGAATGGGATTTCCCGCTGAACAAGCTGCTCCACAAGGCGCTCGACATGTACATGTCCCGCCGCTGATCAGTCGGCCGACCGGTCGGCCGACCGGTTGAGGTGCCGCTGGAGGTTTCCGGCGGCGGTGCGGAGCGGATCCTTCTGACAGGGAACTCCCACCCGCACGACGATTCATATTCTTATCACCGCAGCACTCTGATACACCGCAGCCGAGAGAAAGGTTCCGGACCGGCAATGGCGCTCTCCCTCTACGTCGACACCGCGCGCTGGCGGGCGCACCAGAAGTCGGTCATCGAGCAGTTCCCGGGGCTGGTCCCGGTCTGCAAGGGCAATGGCTACGGCTTCAGTCATGAACGTCTCTCCGACGAGACCACGCGGTTCGGCTCCGACATGCTGGCCGTGGGCACGATTTACGAGGCCGCCCGCATAAAGGACTGGTTCAGCGGCGATCTGCTGGTGCTCACCCCCTTCCGGCGGGGTGAGGAGCCGGTGCCGCTGCCGGACCGGGTGGTGCGCTCGGTCTCGTCCGTCGACGGCGTGTACGCCCTGGTGGGTGCCCGTGTGGTCATCGAGTGCATGAGCTCGATGAAGCGCCACGGGGTGAAGGAGGAGGAGCTGGGTCAGCTCCACGCCGCCATAGAGGACGTACGGCTGGAGGGCTTCGCCCTGCACCTTCCGCTGGACCGTACGGACGGTTCCGACGCGGTCGAGGAAGTCATCGCGTGGATGGACCGGCTGCGCGCCGCCCGGCTTCCGCTGCACACGATGTTCGTGAGCCACCTCGCGGCGTCCGAGCTGGCGCGGCTTCAGCAGCAGTTCCCGCAGACCCGTTTCCGCGCGCGGATCGGCACGCGGCTGTGGCTGGGCGACCACGAGGCGACCGAGTACCGGGGTTCGGTGCTGGACGTGACGCGGGTCGCCAAGGGGGACCGGTTCGGTTACCGGCAGCAGAAGGCCGCGTCCGACGGCTGGCTGGTGGTCGTGGCGGGGGGCACGTCGCACGGCGTCGGCTTGGAGGCCCCGAAGGCGCTGCACGGGGTGATGCCGCGGGCGAAGGGGGTCGCCCGGGCGGGGCTGGCGACGGTGAACCGGAACCTGTCCCCGTTCGTCTGGGACGGCAAGCAGCGCTGGTTCGCGGAGCCGCCGCACATGCAGGTGTCGATCCTGTTCGTGCCGTCGGACGCGCAGGAGCCGAGGGTCGGAGATGAACTGGTGGCGCATCTGCGCCATACGACGACGCAGTTCGACCGGCTGGTGGACCGCTGACGCGCCGGACACGCGGCACGCCCGTAACGGTGCGGGACCGTAGCGCCGTCAGGGCTTTGGAGCCGTAACGCCGTACGGCCGAAACGGGTGAAGGCGCCGCCTCGCGCGAGGTGGCGCCTTCACCCGTTTCCCGGAGGCGATCAGCCGAAGTCGGGGGATCGTTCCTGGGTGGCCGGCAGGCTCTTGCGGACCCCCCATTCGAGCCTGACCCCGCCGAAGTGGGTGGCGGGCGTCCCGGCGGGCTCCGGTGCGGCCCTGCCGAGGACGAAACGGTCCTCCGCGCCGTCCAGGACGCCGCCGGAGGGGTCGTCCGAGCCGTCGGTGCGCACGCCGTCCCGTTCGGGCAGGAGGATGTCCCGTACGACCAGGGCGCAGAGGTAGAGCGTGCCGAGCAGATGCAGGGCGATGGCGAGCTGGTAGCCCTCGGCGGGCAGCCCCTTGTGGGCGTCGCCGCTGGTCGTGTACGCGAGGTACATCCAGATCCCGAGGTAGTACATGACCTCGCAGGCCTGCCAGACGAGGAAGTCGCGCCAGCGGGGGCGGGCCAGCGCGGCGAGCGGGATCAGCCAGAGGACGTACTGCGGCGAGTAGACCTTGTTGGTGAGGATGAACGCGGCGACGACGAGGAAGGCGAGCTGGGCGAAGCGCGGCCTGCGGGGCGCGGTGAGGGCGAGGGCGCCGATGCCCGCGCAGGCCAGCACCATGAGGATCATGGCGTACGTGTTGACCGTGCCGACATCGATCGACCGGCCGGTGCGCTGCGTGATGATCAGCCAGAAGGAGCCGAAGTCGATCTGCCGTTCCTGGCTGAAGGTGTAGAACTTCTTCCACCCTTCGGGGGCGAGCAGCATCACCGGCAGGTTCACCGCCAGCCAGGCACCGGCGGCGCCCAGGAGGGCCGTGCCGTACGCGCGGTAGCGTCCGGCGCGCCAGCACAGGACGAGCAGGGGCCCCAGGAGGAGTGCGGGGTAGAGCTTGGCGGCGGTGGCGAGCCCGATGAGGATGCCGAAGGCGAGGGCACGGCCGCGGGACCACATGAGCATGGCGGCGGCGGTGAGTGCGACGGCCAGCAGGTCCCAGTTGATGGTGGCCGTGAGGGCGAGGGCGGGCGCCAGGGCGACGAGGAGGGCATCCCACGGGCGGCGGCGGTGGGTGCGGGCGACGCAGACGGCGATGACCGTGGCGCAGATCATGAGCATGCCCGCGTTGACCATCCAGTACATCTGCTCGCGGTACTGGATGGAGCCGCCCGGGGTGAGCCAGGAGGCGACCTCCATGAAGAGGCCGGTCAGGACGGGGTACTCCAGGTACTGCATGTCGCCGCTGAGCCGGTCGAAGTACGGCACGAGGTTGTCGGCGAAGCCGCGCCCGAGGAAGAGGTGCGGGATGTCCGAGTAGCAGGCGCGGGTGTACTGGGAGCTGGCGCCGCGGAACCACGCCCAGTTGTAGCAGGGCATCTTCTGCACCATGCCGAGTGCGAACATGCCGATCGCCACCAGTGCGACGACGCGGACGGGGGAGAGCCGCCCGCTGCCCGGCCAGGCCCAGCGTCCGGCGGGTCCGCCGATCAGCTCGCTGCCGGCCGTGGCGATCTCGTCCCGCCGGGTGGGCGCCACGTCCGGCCGGTCCTGGTGCACGGTTGTCTCTTCTGAGCTCGGCATGGCGCCCATCCTGCCGTATACCGCTGTGGACGGGGCGAGGGCCGCCGCACCGTACGTACATGGAGCTGTACGTGTCCGGTGCGACGGCCCTCGCGGGTGTCGCGTACATGTCCCCGGCCTGTCGTGACGGCCGTGCGGTGGCGCCCCGGGGTTAGCGGGCCCCGGGGCCCCGGGGCGGATCAGCCTCTCTGACCTGCGAAGAAGCCGGTGTCCTGGGACTGTTCGTCGCTCGGTGAGGCCGAGGGGCTCTCCTGGTTGCCGCCTCCTCCGCCGCCTCCGCCGTTGCTGTTGCCCTGATTCGTGTTGCCCTGGTTGCCGTTGCCCTGGTTGGTATTGCCCTGGTTGGTATTGCCCTGGTCGGCACATCCGAAGATGTTGGTGCACTCCTCGGAGTCGCCGCTCGGGCTCTCGGACGGGTCCTCGGACGGGCTCTCGGAAACGCTCTCGGACGGGTCCTCGGACGGGCTCTCGGACACGCTCTCGGACTCGGTCGGCTCCGGGGACTCGACGCCGCCGCCGTAGAAGTTCTCATCGCTGATCGGCTCGGGCTTGGGGAACTTCTCGACGGGCTTCCCCTTGAGGGCCTCCGTCATGTAGTCCTTCCAGATCTGGGCGGGGAACGAGTTGCCGTGGATCTTGTCCTCGCCACCCGTGCCGAACATCTTCTCGAACTGGCGGTTCGTGTTCTTCGCGTCGTCGTCCATCCGGTACATGTCGATGGCGGTGGAGAGCTGCGGCGTGTACCCCACGAACCAGGCCGACTTGTTGCCGTCGGTGGTACCGGTCTTGCCGGCGGCGTCGCGGTCGGGGAGCTTCGCGGTGATTCCGGTGCCCTTGTCGACCACCGACTTCAGCACGTCGGTGACGTTGTCCGCGACCGCGGCGGGGAAGGCGCTGGTCGCCGTCGCCTTGTGCTGGTAAATGGTCTTGCCGCCCTTCAGCACCCGGTCGACGGAGTACGGGTCGCGCTGCTTGCCGCTGGTCGCGAAGGTCGCGTAGGAGCCGGCCATCCGGATGGCGCTGGGGTCGGAGATACCGAGCGAGAAGGACGGCACATTGGACTTGCTGAGGGAGTCCGGACGCAGACCGGCGTTGATGGCGGCCTGGCGCACCTGGGGGATGCCGACGTCCATGCCGAGCTGCACGTAGGGCGAGTTGGCGGACTCCTGCATGGCCTCCCGCAGGTTCATGTCGCCGTAATCTTTATCGCCGTCGTTGGTCTGGAGCCACTCCTTGTCCTCTTCGTTGGTCCAGATCGAGCCGTCGTAATTCTTGATCTTCAGCTTGTTGTCGCCGTTGTAGATGGCCTTGTCGGGCGCGATCCGTGTCCGCTGCTCGTTGGTCTGGTCCGGGGGGAGCTTGGGGTCGCGCACGCCGTTTTCCATGGCCGCGGCCAGGACGAACGGCTTGAAGGTCGAGCCGACCTGGGCACCGGTCTGGTCGGCGTTGTTGGTGAAGTGCTTGGTGGCGTCCTCGCCGCCGTAGATCGCGACGATCTTTCCTGTGGCGGGTTCGACGGAGGCGCCGCCGAACTGGACGTGGGTGTCGGTCTCCGGACGCTTCTCGGGGTCGATCTTGGCGTCGTAGATCTTCTTGACCGACTTCTCCAGCGCTTCGACCCTCTTCTTGTTGAAGGTCGTGTGGATCTCGTACCCACCCGTGCTGAGGTCGTCCGCCGTGACGTCATCGTTGTTGTTGATGAAGTTCGCCTTGGCGAGGTCGACCAGGTACCCGACCTGTCCGCCGAGCTCGTCGGACTTCTTCGGCGGGTCGGGCATCGGGAACTCGGTGTACGTGGCGCGCTCGGACGCGTCGAGGCGCCCGTCCTTCACCATCCCGTTGAGGATCGACTCCCAACGGATCTTGGCGCGCCGCGTGTTGCCCTCGGCGGTGGCGTTCGGGTTGAGCTCGGTGGCGCCGGCCGGGTCGTAGAGGGTCGCGCCCTTGAGCAGCGAGGCGAGGAAGGCGCACTCGCTCGCGTTGAGGTCCTTGGCGTCCTTGCCGTAGTAGGTACGGGACGCGGCCTGGATGCCCCAGGCGCCGCGTCCGTAGTACGACGTGTTCAGGTACCCCGCCATGATCTCGTCTTTGTCCATGTCGGTGCCGACCCGCATGGCGATGAAGAGTTCCTTGAACTTACGGCTGAAGGTCTGGCTCTGGTCGCCCAGCCGGGCGTTCTTCACGTACTGCTGGGTGATGGTGGAGCCACCCTGCGTGTCGCCGCCCATGGCCATGTTGAACACGGCGCGGCCCATGCCCTTGAAGTCGACGCCGGGGTCGTCGTAGAAGGTCTTGTTCTCGGCCGAGACGACCGCGTTCTGCATCGCCTTGGGGATCTCGGTGATGTTGATGATCTGCCGGTTGACCGCGCCGTCGGCGGAGGCCATCTGGGTTCCGTCGTCCCAGTAGTAGACGTTCTTCTGGGCCTCGGACGCCTTGTTGACGTCGGGAACCTCGACCATGGCGTACGCGACGGTCCCGGCGGCCAGGACGCCACCGACGAAGGCGATGGTGAGCCCGGTGGTCTGCTTCCAGGAGGGCACCCAGCGGCGCCACCCGTACTTGTTCTGACGCGGGTAGTCGATCAGCCGCTTCTTGTACGGCTCGGCACGGCCGTGCCCGTCGTCCCCGCGCCGACGCCCGCCCCGCTGGGCCGCGCGTCTGGCCTCGGCACGGCCGCCGTAGGCGGTCTCCTCCTCGTACGGCTCGGCGTGGGAGACCGTGGTCTCTCGTGACGGGGCTGCACGGCGACCGGACGGCTGCTGGGCCGCACGCCTGGACGCAGCACGGCCGCCACCTTGTGGCTGCGGTGGTTTGCGACGGTGCTCGCTCATCGAACGACTACTCCTCGGGCAGGCGCATACGCCTGGAAGCGGCAGTTGGGTTCCGGTCCCCCGAAATGAATACGGACCGGCCCGGCATAGGGCTCATCCGACATGCATCCGGTGAGCCGTCAGTCTGGACGCTCAGGGGCGTCGCTGGGTTCCCGGTGGTCTGCATGCCGCACAGACTACGCACGGTCAAAACCCTCCGAGAGCTGAAGTTCACCCTAAATCAGGCAAGTTGCATCATGAGAATCGGGGATGTGACGCCGTTCACTAAGGCCCCCCTTGTCCCTACCGGCTCTCCGTTCTATCGTCGGGATGTATCGAGTCGATACATCGGTACGGCATAAGAGTCCGGGACGGTGTCCTGGACCGTGGAGGAGGCGAGGGTGAGCAGACGCTCGGGCATCCTTGAGTTCGCTGTCCTCGGCCTGCTCCGCGAGTCCCCTATGCACGGCTATGAGCTGCGAAAACGGCTCAACACCTCGCTGGGGATCTTCCGTGCCTTCAGTTACGGGACGCTCTATCCCTGCCTCAAGACGCTGGTCGCCAACGGTTGGTTGATCGAGGAGCCGGGCAGCGCCCCGGAGGACGCGCTCGCCGCCTCGCTCGCGGGGCGCCGGGCCAAGATCGTCTATCGGCTGACGTCCGACGGCAAGGAGCACTTCGAGGAGCTGTTGTCGCACACCGGTCCCGACGCCTGGGAGGACGAGCACTTCGCTGCTCGGTTCGCCTTCTTCGGGCAGACGGAGCGTGAGGTGCGCATGCGGGTCCTCGAAGGCCGTCGCAGCAGGCTGGAGGAGCGTCTGGAGAAGATGCGCGCCTCTCTGGCCCGTACCCGTGAGCGGCTCGACGACTACACGCTCGAGCTGCAGCGCCACGGCATGGAGTCCGTGGAGCGCGAGGTGCGCTGGCTGAACGAGCTGATCGAGAGCGAGCGGGCAGGGCGGGATCAGATGCGGTCCGGCCCCGAGGACCCCGCCGAGCCGGAAGGCACATCCGGAGAAGCTGACGGCCTGCCCCGGCACCGGGACGCCGCGTCTCCCGGGGGCATGCCCCCGGGACGTCCAGGACCGCCGGATCCGTCCGCGGACCCCACCAAGTGAGGTCCTGCACCTCCGCAGGACCTCATCACGAACACTGATCACACAGGGAGCAACCGCAATGGGTTCGGTTCGCGTAGCCATCGTCGGTGTGGGCAACTGCGCCGCCTCGCTGGTGCAGGGTGTCGAGTACTACAAGGACGCCGACCCGGCGGGCAAGGTACCGGGTCTGATGCACGTCCAGTTCGGCGACTACCACGTACGGGACATCGAGTTCGTGGCCGCGTTCGACGTGGACGCGAAGAAGGTCGGTCTCGACCTCTCGGACGCCATCGGTGCCAGCGAGAACAACACCATCAAGATCTGCGACGTGCCCTCCACGGGCGTCACGGTCCAGCGCGGCCACACCCTCGACGGTCTGGGCAAGTACTACCGCCAGACGATCGAGGAGTCCCCCGAGGCCCCCGCCGACATCGTCCAGACCCTCAAGGACCAGCAGGTCGACGTCCTGGTCTGCTACCTGCCCGTGGGCTCCGATGACGCCGCGAAGTACTACGCGCAGTGCGCCATCGACGCCAAGGTCGCCTTCGTCAACGCCCTCCCGGTCTTCATCGCCGGCACGAAGGAGTGGGCGGACAAGTTCACCGAGGCCGGTGTCCCGATCGTCGGTGACGACATCAAGTCGCAGGTCGGCGCCACGATCACGCACCGCGTCATGGCGAAGCTCTTCGAGGACCGGGGCGTCGTCCTGGACCGCACGATGCAGCTCAACGTCGGCGGCAACATGGACTTCAAGAACATGCTGGAGCGTGAGCGCCTGGAGTCCAAGAAGATCTCCAAGACGCAGGCCGTCACCTCTCAGATCCCCGACCGCGATCTCGGCGCCGACAACGTGCACATCGGCCCGTCGGACTACGTGGCCTGGCTCGACGACCGCAAGTGGGCCTACGTCCGTCTCGAAGGCCGCGCCTTCGGCGACGTCCCGCTGAACCTGGAGTACAAGCTGGAGGTCTGGGACTCCCCGAACTCCGCGGGCGTCATCATCGACGCGGTGCGCGCCGCGAAGATCGCCAAGGACCGCGGCATCGGCGGCCCGATCCTCTCGGCTTCGTCGTACTTCATGAAGTCCCCGCCGGTGCAGTACTTCGACGACGAGGCGCGGGCGAACGTCGAGAAGTTCATCGCGGGCGAGGTGGAGCGCTGACAGCCGCGCCATTTGCGCCGGTCGTCGAGCGCTGACACCCGCACGGGTCTCGGCGCGCGGGGCGACGGCGGCAAGTACGCCCCTCGCGGGGCCGTACGAGAAGGGGCACCGGACCGCTGGGTCCGGTGCCCCTCTCGCATGGGCCGCAGGGCCGTATGTGACGCTGGCCCACATGCCTGTCGTACGGGATCTGCGCGTACTCCTGCGTCTCAGGAACTTCCGCCGGCTGCTCGCCGTCCGGCTGCTCTCCCAGGCGGCGGACGGTGTCTTCCAGGTCGCGCTCGCCGCGTACGTCGTCTTCTCCCCCGAGAAGCAGACCTCACCCGCCGCGATCGCCTCCGCGATGGCCGTCCTGCTGCTGCCCTACTCGCTGGTCGGCCCGTTCGCCGGAGTGTTCCTCGACCGCTGGCAGCGCCGCCAGATCTTCCTGTACGGGAACCTGCTGCGCGCCCTGCTGGCAGGGTGCACCGCCCTGCTGATCCTGGCGTCGGTGCCCGACTGGCTCTTCTACGCCTCGGCGCTCTCGGTGACCGCCGTCAACCGGTTCGTGCTCGCCGGACTCTCGGCCGCCCTGCCCCGGGTCGTCGACGAGGAGCGCCTCGTCCTGGCGAATTCACTCTCCCCCACCGCCGGCACCCTCGCCGCGACCGCGGGCGGCGGGCTCGCCCTCGTCGTCCGGCTGACCGCGTCCGACTCGGATGCCGCGGTGATGCTGCTGGGCGCTGTCCTCTACATCTGCTCGGCGCTCACCTCGCTGCTGCTGGCGCGCGAGCTGCTCGGCCCCGAGCGGGCCTCCGTACCACCCCGGCTGGGGGCCGCACTCGCCTCGACCGCGCGCGGGCTCGCCGACGGAGTGCGCCATCTCTCCGAGCGGCGCTCTGCGGCGGGCGCGCTGGCCGCCATGACCGTGATGCGCTTCTGCTACGGATCGCTGACGGTGATGGTGCTGATGCTCTGCCGCTACGCCTGGACGGACCAGGAGTCCGACGGGCTGGCGCTGCTCGGGCTCGCCCTCGGAATCTCCGGAGCGGGGTTCTTCACCGCGGCGCTCGTCACCCCGTGGACGGTGGGGCGGCTCGGGGCGGCCGGGTGGATGGCGCTCTGCGCGGCCGCGGCGGCGGTGCTCGAACCGGCGCTCGGGCTGCCCTTCGCACCCGTTCCCCTGATGATCGCCGCATTCCTTCTCGGCCTGATCACCCAAGGCGCGAAGATCGCCACCGACACCGTGGTGCAGACAGCGGTGGACGACGCCTTCCGCGGCCGGGTCTTCTCCCTCTACGACGTTCTGTTCAATGTCGCCTTCGTCGGGGCCGCCGCGGTGGCGGCACTGATGCTGCCACCGGACGGTCGGTCCGCGCCCCTGGTGGTGATGGTCGCGCTTCTCTACGCGGCCGTCGCCGTGGGGCTGATACGCGGGAGGCGGTGTTTCACGTGAAACACCGCCTCCGGAGGGATCGCGCGCGAGTCATGTTTCACGTGAAACATCGCCCGCGCCCCATCAGCTCTGCGCCGCCCACCACTCCTTGAGAGCGGCGACGGCGGCATCCCGCTCCATCGGACCATTCTCCAGCCGCAGCTCCAGCAGGAAGCCGTACGCTCGGCCGATCACCGGCCCGGGGCCGACGCCCAGGATCTCCATGATCTGGTTGCCGTCCAGGTCCGGCCTGATCGCGTCGAGCTGCTCCTGCTCCTGAAGCTGAGCGATGCGCTCCTCCAGCCCGTCATAGGCGCGGGAGAGCGCATTCGCCTTGCGCTTGTTGCGGGTCGTGCAGTCGGAACGGGTCAGCTTGTGGAGCCGATCCAGGAGCGGGCCCGCGTCGCGCACGTACCGGCGGACCGCCGAGTCGGTCCATTCGCCCGTGCCGTAGCCGTGGAAGCGCAGATGCAGCTCGACCAGACGCGAGACGTCCTTCACCATCTCGTTGGAGTACTTGAGCGCCGTCATCCGCTTCTTGGTCATCTTCGCGCCCACCATCTCGTGGTGGTGGAAGGAGACCCGCCCGTCCTTCTCGAAGCGGCGGGTACGGGGCTTGCCGATGTCGTGCAGGAGCGCGGCCAGCCGCAGGACCAGGTCCGGGCCGTTCTCCTCCAGGTCGATGGCCTGCTCCAGGACCGTCAGCGAGTGCTCGTAGACATCCTTGTGCCGGTGGTGCTCGTCGCTCTCCAGCCGCAGGGCCGGCAGCTCGGGCAGAATCCGGTCGGCGAGCCCGGTCTCGACGAGCAGCGCCAGCCCCTGGCGCGGGCGCGGCGCGAGGATCAGCTTGTTCAGCTCGTCCCGGACCCGCTCGGCGGAGACGATCTCGATACGTCCGGACATGTCCTTCATGGCCGCGACGACATCCGGGGCCACTTCGAAGTCCAGCTGCGCGGCGAAGCGCGCCGCCCGCAGCATGCGCAGCGGATCGTCGGAGAAGGACTCCTGCGGCGTGCCGGGCGTGCGCAGCACCTGGGCCGCGAGGTCCTCCAGCCCGCCGTGCGGATCGATGAACTCCTTCTGGGGGAGAGCCACGGCCATGGCGTTGACCGTGAAGTCCCGGCGTACGAGGTCCTCCTCGATGGAGTCGCCGTAGGACACCTCGGGTTTGCGTGACGTACGGTCGTAGGCTTCCGAGCGGTACGTGGTGACCTCGATCTGGAAGCGCTGGTCCACGTCCCCGACGCGGGCGTCCTTCTGGCAGCCGACCGTCCCGAAAGCGATCCCGACCTCCCACACCGCGTCCGCCCAGGGCCGGACGATCTTCAGCACGTCCTCGGGGCGGGCGTCCGTCGTGAAGTCCAGGTCGTTGCCGAGCCTGCCCAGCAGGGCGTCCCTGACCGAGCCTCCGACCAGGGCGAGACCGAATCCGGCTTCCTGGAAGCGGCGCGCGAGTTCGTCGGCGACGGGGGACACCCGCAGCAGTTCGCTGACCGCGCGGCGCTGCACCTGGCTGAGTGCACTGGGGTTGTCTTCATTGGCTTTCGGCACAACAGAAAAGGGTACGTGCCATGACTCATCCGGTCGTCCTCGTTTCGGGCACCCCCTCCGATTCACGGGTTTCCGGCAGCGCATGAGATTCTTCCGATCATGTGGAGCAGTCCCCAGCACTTCGCCACAGCGCACATCGTTACCATGCGTGGACGCAGGAACCGACAACCACCGACGGCAGCAGACGATGACGAGGGACGGGCGAGCGCGTGGCGGAGGCGGCAGACTTCCAGGGGACGGGTCATTCTCCTGCCCGCCGATGGCTGCGGCGCACAGCCTCCCTCCTCGCCGGGGTACCACTCATGGCGAGCCTGCTGGCCGGTACGACGGCTCCGACGGCCCAGGCCGCGACACAGGCCACCGGGGGCCGGACGGTGCGTGTGGCGCTCGACACATTGGCGCCCAGTGCCCCGGTGAAGGGTGACACGCTCACCATTTCCGGGACGGTGACCAACGAAGGCAAGAGTCCCGTCGCCAATGCCCAGATAGACCTGCGGGTCGGGCCGCGGATGGCCGGCCGGACCGCCATCGACGACGCTGCGGCGCGCTCCGGCCTCTCGGGGGACGTGGCCCCGATCGGCGGGCCGTACAAGGTGGTCATCCCCCGGCTCCCGGCCGGGATCCCGCAGGATTTCGCCCTGTCCGTACCCGTCAGCAAGCTGGGACTCGACGAGGACGGTGTCTACCAGCTCGGCGTCTCGGTGACGGGAAAGACCTCGACCGCCCAGTACGACCACGTGCTGGGCATCCAGCGCACCTTCCTCCCCTGGCAGCCGGACGGCACGGACAAGAAGACCCAGCTCACCGCGGTGTGGCCGCTGATCTCCGCCACGCACCTCTCCGCCGAGACCGGGCGGGACGATCAGCAGACCCCTGTCTTCGAGAACGACGACCTGGCGGAGGAGCTGGCGTCGGGTGGCCGACTGGAGCAGATGGTCTCCCTCGGCAGTCAGCTACCGGTGACCTGGGTGATCGATCCGGATCTGATCGCCACCGCCGACGCGATGACCAGGAACTACAGCGTCAGAAGCGGTGACACGACGGTGCCGGGCCGGAACCAGGCCGTGGCGGTCAAGTGGCTCGACTCGCTGGAGAAGGCGGTCAAGGACAGCAAGGTCGTCGCGCTGCCCTTCGCCGACCCGGACCTGGCATCGCTCGCGCACCGCGGCAAGAGCGTCTCCGGGGCGCTCAGCCATCTCCAGCCGGCCACCGACGTGGCCGACGACACCGTGGAGACCATCCTCCACGTCAAGCCGTCCGTGGACTTCGCCTGGCCGGTGGACGGCGCGATCGATCCGTCGATCGTCGATGTGGCGACCTCGGCGGGCGCCGACAAGGTCATCACCCGCAGCGACAGCCTCCAGGACAACCTCTCGTACACCCCGAACGCCGCCCGGCCGATCGGCGGCGGCACGACGGCCGTCGTCTCGGACTACCGGCTCTCGACCGCCTTCCAGGGCGACATGTCGGCGTCGAGCAGCTCCACTCTCGCCGTCCAGAAGTTCCTCGCCCAGTCGCTGGCCGTGACGCTCCAGGAGCCCGGGAACGAACGCAACGTCGTGGTCGCCCCCCAGCGGACGCCGACAGCGGCCCAGGCGCAGTCGATGGCACGCGCGCTGCGCGCCCTGGAGCCCGAGCGCTGGACGGAGCCGACGGACCTGATCGCGGCGTCGGCGGTCGGCCCGGACGCGGACGCCAGCACGAAGGTGCCGAGCGCGGCCCGCTACCCGAAGAAGCTGCGTGCCCAGGAGCTGCACACCCGCACGTTCCTCGACATCAAGAACACGCAGGACCGCTTCGACAAGTTCCAGGCCATCCTCACCGCACCGGACCGGGTCGCCGCCCCCTTCGGCAACGCGATCAGCCGGGCGATGTCGACATCCTGGCGCGGTGACCCGAGCGGCGCCGAGCAGTACCGGGACACGGTCGACACGTATCTGCAGAGCCTCACCGACGAGGTACGGCTCATCCCCAAGTCCGTGCTCACCCTGTCCGGGCGCAGCGCGACCATTCCGGTGACCGTCCAGAACCAGCTGCTCCAGGGCGTCCAGAACCTGGTGCTGCGCCTGAAGTCGGACAACCCGACCCGGCTGAAGCTCGACGGCGATCTGGCGGTCGCGGAGCGGCCGATCAAGATCGACGGCGGGCACAGTCAGTCGGTGAAGTTCACCGGCGCAGGCAACGCCAACGGCCCGGTCCAGGTGACCGCCCAGCTCTACACGGTGGACGGCAAGCTGTACGGCGGCCCGATGACCTTCCAGGTGAAGGTCTCCGAGATCACCCCCACCGTGATGCTCGTCATCGCGGGCGGTGTGCTGCTGCTGGTGCTCGCCGGGGTGAAGATGTACAGCCAGCGCAAGCGGGCCGTGGCGCGCAAGGCGGGCGCCGGGCCCGCGGACGGTGACGGCGAGAGCGGCGGCGACGGCGAGGGCCCACAGGGCGGCAACGGCGACGGTGACCGGGACGGCCGGGACGATCGGAGCGCCACCGGCCCGGACACCACGGGGCCCGTTCCTCCCGGGCCGTCGTCCCCGGCCGCACCGGACGCCACCGGGGACACGCACGGCACGAAGAACACGGCCGGCCCGAAGGCCGTCGAGGACACAGATCCCGGGCAGCCGAGTGACCCGACACCGGACACCGGTCCGGAAAGCGCGGACGCGTCGGGCGCGGGTGAGAAAGTGGACCGTTGAGCGATGTCGTGGCCGGTCGGCCGGGGACGATGAGGTGGGGTAACCATGAACGCGCCGTACGACGGTGACCGTGGGCCGGGCACGGGCGGCGATCCGGCAGGCCAGGTCCCGCCGCCTCCGCCATCCGCCCAGGACCCGTATGTCCAGGACGCCTACGCACAGGACCCCTACTGGGCGCAGGACCTGTCCGCGCAGGACCCGGTGACCGAGGCGCTCTACGACCGCGCCTCGCACCCGCCGCCGCCTCCGGGCACCTACCCGGACCACCAGGACCTGTACCGGCAGCCGCGCGCCCAGCAGCCCGCCCCGGATCCGCGGATCTGGGCGGGGACCCCGCCGCCCGAGCCCTCGGGCCCCTCCCGCCTCCTGCCGTACGGGGACGACGCCCGGACCACCCAGTTCACCGGCGTCGACGAGCTGGTCACCCGGGCCGGTGACGAGAGCCCGGCACCCGACGCCTTCGCCCACCTCTACCGGGACCAGCAGGCCACGGCGCAGGCCGTGGCGGCACCTGAGCCCGAGGCGGTGCCGGCGCCGGCACCCCCCAAGAAGTCGGGCGGCAAGGCCGCCGGTCTGCTCAGGTCCAGCGCGCTGATGGCCGCCGGCACCCTGGTGTCCCGGCTCACCGGCTTCGTACGGAGCCTGGTGATCACGGCCGCGCTGGGTGCGGCCCTCCTCGGCGACTCGTTCACCGTCGCGTACACCCTGCCGACGATGATCTACATCCTCACCGTCGGCGGCGGCCTCAACTCCGTCTTCGTACCGCAGCTCGTACGGGCGATGAAGAACGACGACGACGGTGGCGTCGCCTACGCCAACCGGCTGCTCACCCTCGTCATGGTCGCGCTCGGCGCGATCGTGGCGCTTGCGGTGTTCGCGGCGCCCCTGCTGATCCAGGCGATGTCGGACCCGATCGCCAGCGACGCCGCCGCCAACAACGTCGCCGTCACCTTCGCCCGCTACTGCCTGCCCACGATCTTCTTCATGGGTGTGCACGTGGTCATGGGCCAGATCCTCAACGCGCGCGGGAAGTTCGGCGCGATGATGTGGACCCCGGTCCTCAACAACATCGTCATGATCACCACGTTCGGCCTGTTCATCTGGGTGTACGGCACAGCGGCCGACTCCGGCATGACCGTGCAGACAATCCCGCCGGACGGTGTGCGGCTGCTCGGCATCGGCACGCTCCTCGGTCTCATCGTCCAGGCGCTCGCGATGATCCCCTACCTCAGGGAGACCGGGTTCCGGTTCCGCCCCCGGTTCGACTGGAAGGGCCACGGCCTCGGCAAGACGGTCAAGCTCGCCAAGTGGACGGTGCTGTTCGTCCTCGCCAACCAGGCGGGCGTCCTGGTCGTCACCCAGCTCGCGACCGCCGCGGGCAAGGAGTCCGGCACGGACGGCGCCGGCATCCTCGCCTACAGCAACGCCCAGCTCATCTGGGGCATGCCGCAGGCCATCATCACCGTCTCGGTCATGGCCGCCCTGCTGCCCCGGATCTCCCGCGCCGCCAGCGACGACGACCCGGGCGCGGTACGCGACGACATCTCCCAGGGGCTGCGCAACTCGGCGGTCGCGATCGTCCCGATCGCCTTCGGGTTCCTCGCCCTCGGAGTCCCGCTCTCCGTCCTGATGTTCTCGTCCAGCGGCCTGGAATCGGCGCGCTCCATGGGCTTCATCCTGATGGCGTTCGCCCTCGGTCTCATCCCGTACTCCGTGCAGTACGTCGTCCTGCGCGGCTTCTACGCCTACGAGGACACCCGGACGCCCTTCTACAACACGGTCATCGTCGCCGCGGTCAACGCCGCGGCCTCCGCCCTCGCCTATGTCCTGCTGCCCCCGCGCTGGGCCGTGGTCGGCATGGCGGCGGCGTACGGCCTGGCCTACGCCGTCGGTGTCGGCGTGGCCTGGCGCCGGCTGAAGAAGCGGCTGGGCGGCGATCTGGACGGCGGACGCGTCCTGCGGACGTACGCCCGGCTCTGCCTCGCCTCCGTCCCCGGCGCCCTCGCGGCCGGCGCGGTCGCCTACTTCGTACTGGAAGGCCTGGGCAGCACTGCCCTCGCCTCGGTCGTCGCGCTGATCGGCGGCGGCATCGTCCTGCTGGGGCTCTTCTTCGTCGCGGCGAAGAAGATGCGGATCGAGGAGATGAACGCCATGGTCGGCATGGTCCGAGGCCGCCTCGGACGGTGACCCGGCCCGGCCGAGTACAACCATCGCCGGCTGCCGCGTGTCGTGCATAGCGTCCAGCTGTGGGCACAATTGGTTTGGCTGTTGGACAGGACGCAATGGATGGGGAGGCAGGAGCGACGGTGGCGGAACGTAGCACGGCTGCCGTCGACGTGGCCGGCAACAGCGGCGATGAGCCGCTGACCGCCAAGGCGGACAAGGCCACGACCGACGGGTTGGCGGAAGCCCAGGACACGGCGGAGCAGTCGGCCGCCGACACGGGCAGTGAGCGGCGGGACACCGAGCCGGGCAGCACGGCTCCCGAACTCCACAGCGGCCACAGACTCGCCAGACGCTACCGCCTGGAGGAGTGCGTCACCCGTCTGGACGGTTTCAGCAGTTGGCGTGCGGTCGACGAGAAACTGCGCCGTGCCGTCGGGGTACACCTCCTGCCCGCCGACCACCCGCGAGCCCGTTCCGTACTGGCGGCCGCGCGCTCCGCCGCCCTGCTCGGCGATCCCCGCTTCGTCCAGGTCCTGGACGCCGTCGAGGAGGGCGACCTCGTCTACGTCGTCCACGAATGGCTGCCGGACGCCGTCGAGCTCACCACGCTGCTCGCCGCGGGCCCCCTGGAGGCCCATGAGGCGTACCAGCTCGTCAGCCAGGTTTCCCAGGCCATGGCCGCCGCGCACCGCGAGGGACTGGCCCATCTGCGGCTGACCCCCGGCGCCGTCCTGCGGACCTCCACCGGCCAGTACCGGATCCGCGGCCTCGCCGTGAACGCCGCGCTGCGCGGCATCCGCGCCGACCGCCCCCAGCGCACCGACACCGAGGCGATCGGCGCGCTCCTGTACGCCGCGCTCACCCAGCGCTGGCCCTACGAGAGCGATGCCCACGGCCTCTCCGGCCTCCCCAAGGGTGTCGGGCTGATCGCCCCCGACCAGGTACGCGCCGGTATCCACCGCGGTCTCTCGGAACTGGCCATGCGGGCCCTGGTCAACGACGGCGCCACGGCGTCCCGGCAGGACCCTCCGTGCACCACACCGGACGAGCTGTCCGCGGCGGTCGCCGAGATGCCGCGTATCCGGCCGCCGGAGCCCACGTTCACCGCCCCGCCGGAGTATCAGCGCACCACCTACCAGCAGGGCACCTACGGGCGAACCCAGCCGGGCATCGGCGTGACGACCCCCACACCGGTGACACCTCCGCCGCCTCCGCTCCAGAGCCCTACCGGCAAGGCCCTCAAGTGGACCGTCGCCGCGCTCCTCATCGCCGCCCTGGGCTTGGGGAGCTGGCAGGTCGCCGACCGTCTCCTCGATGGCCGCGGCACACCCGAGACGACCCCCACGCAGACCACTACCGATGACGGCGACAAGCCCGTGAAGCCCGTGAAGCCCGTGAAGCCCCTCAAGATCGACGGTGCGACGGAGTTCATGCCCGAGGGCTCCAGCATCAAGCCGGAACAGGCCGCGAACACCGTCGACGGCGACAACGGCACGGCCTGGGTCACCCTGCAGTACTTCGACTACCCCAATTTCGGCAACCTCCTCAAGCAGGGCAGCGGAATCGTCGTCGACCTCGGCAGTGTGAAGGATGTGTCCGGTCTCGACATCCGTATGTACCGGTCCGGTCAGAAGGCCGAAGTGCTGGCAGCCGACGCGGACGCCTCGGATCCGACGTCGCTCGCGGACTTCTCCCAGCGCCTCACCAAGCTGGAGACAGTGGGCTCCACTCTGAAGACCACCCTCGACAAGCCCCTGCGGACCCGGTACGTATTGATCCACATCACCGAGCTGCCGCAGGACGGATCCGCCAACCGCTTCCGCGGGGGCATCTCGGAGATCCAGATCACCGGCTGACCGGAGACAGGGGAGGGGCCCACCGTTGGACGACGCCGCACTGGGCGACTCGAGCGACCAGGACCTGCTGAGCGCTCATGTAGCGGGCCATCCTCGGGCCTTCGGCGAGCTGGTTCGGCGCCACCGTGACCGGCTCTGGGCCGTCGCGCTGCGCACGCTCGGGGACCGCGAGGAGGCGGCCGACGCCGTGCAGGACGCCCTGGTGTCCGCCTTCCGGGCCGCTCACACCTTCCGCGGGCAGTCCGCCGTCACCACCTGGCTGCACCGCATCACCGTCAACGCCTGCCTCGACCGGGCGCGCAAGGCTGCCTCCCGCAGGACCTCCCCCGTGGACGACACCGAACGGCTGGAGCAGCTCCTCGAACCCCACGAGTCGGCCGAGGCGCCCGCCGAGCGGCAGGATCTGCACCGGGAGCTGCTGGCGGCCCTCGCCACGCTCCCCGTCGACCAGCGGGCTGCCCTGATCCTCGTCGATATGCAGGGCTACCCCGTGGCGGAGGCCGCCGCCGTACTGGGTGTGCCCGTCGGCACGGTGAAGAGCCGCTGCGCACGCGGCCGGGCCAGACTTCTCCCCCTGCTCACCCATCTACGCGGGGACACCAGGGATAACAGCGGTTCCGAGCGGGGAAGGAACCGGACGCCGCGGGCATCCGTCCCACCGGCATCGGGACCCAAGGATTCAGGATCGAGCGATCCTGCTGGAGTGAAGGGCGGAGGTGGGCGCGCGTGACATCTACGACCGACACCGCTCAGCACCCGGATGTCTCGGAGATCTCCGACCTCGCCGAGGGACTGCTGTCCCCGGAACGCAGCACTGATCTGCGGGAGCACCTCGACGGCTGCGAACTCTGTGCCGATGTCCATGACTCCCTTGAGGAGATCAGGGGCCTGCTGGGCACCCTGCCGGGGCCGCCCCGGATGCCCGCCGATGTCGCGGGCCGTATCGACGCCGCGCTCGCCGCGGAGGCTCTCCTCGACGCGACCGCTCCCGGTGATGCCTCGGCTCCGGAGGAGTCCGCAGCCGCCGATGTTTCACGTGAAACATCACCCGCGCCGGAACCGTCGTCCCCGGCGGCCACACCGGCCGTCGCGGCCGGGACCGTACGGGCCGACCGCCCCGCCGGCCGCCCGAAGGCCGCGACCGGACCCGGTCGCGGCGGGCCGTCGCGGTGGCGGCGTCACCGTACCGCTGTCCTGGGTACCACCTTCGGAGCGGCCTTCGTAGGAATCGGCGCACTGCTGCTTCCGTCGCTCCAAGCCTCGGACTCCGACGTGACCTCCAAGCAGGCCTCCGCTCCGGCCAGCTCCGCCGTGGGTGACCGCGAACTGTTCTCCGAAACGCGTCTCCAGGACCGCGTGGACGCCCTGCTGGCCTCCGGCGCGACAGCCTCGAAGGAGAGCGGATCCACCCCGGGGCAGCCACGCTCCTTGGAGAGTGGCGACCGGAGCACATCGACCTCCCCCCTGCTCACGCCTGCACCCGACGTTCCTGCCTGTATCCAGCGGGGCATCGGCAGCAGTCTCTCGGCGCTGGCCGCGGAGCGGGGTACGTACCAGGGAAGCGACGCGTATCTCGTCGTCCTGCCGGACTCGGGAGACAGCACCCGAGTCCAGGCCTATGTGGTCGACGCGGCCTGTGTGACGAAGGCTCCCGCGACCGACGGAACCGTCCTGCTGACGCACTCCTACCTCCGGCGCTGACACTCCTCGCGTCGAGCCGGGCAACCTCGGGAATGCGGGACCCGTAGGATCCGTTGGATGGGGTGAAAGTCGTTGATCCGGCCCCAGTAGTGCAGTCTGCAGAGACGAGGAAGAATCCCGTGAGCGACGTCCGTAATGTGATCATCATCGGCTCCGGGCCCGCCGGCTATACGGCCGCGCTGTACACCGCGCGCGCATCGCTGAAGCCGCTGGTCTTCGAGGGCGCCGTCACCGCCGGTGGTGCCCTGATGAACACCACCGACGTGGAGAACTTTCCCGGTTTCCGCGACGGCATCATGGGCCCGGACCTGATGGACAACATGCGGGCACAGGCCGAGCGCTTCGGTGCCGAGCTGGTCCCGGACGATGTTGTCTCGGTCGACCTCACCGGTGACATCAAGACCGTCACCGACACTGTGGGCACCGTGCACCGGGCGAAGGCCGTGATCGTCACGACGGGCTCCCAGCACCGCAAGCTCGGTCTGCCCAACGAGGACACGCTCTCAGGACGTGGCGTCTCCTGGTGTGCCACCTGTGACGGCTTCTTCTTCAAGGACCAGGACATCGCCGTGATCGGCGGAGGCGACACCGCGATGGAGGAAGCCACCTTCCTTTCGCGCTTCGCCAAGTCCGTCACGATCGTCCACCGCCGGGACACCCTGCGCGCCTCCAAGGCCATGCAGGACCGTGCCTTCGCCGACCCGAAGATCAAGTTCGCCTGGGAGAGCGAGGTTGCCGAGATCCACGGCGATCAGAAGCTCTCCGGTCTGACCCTGCGCAACACGAAGACCGGCGAGACCTCACCGCTCGCGGTGACCGGCCTGTTCATCGCGGTGGGCCACGACCCGCGGACCGAACTGTTCAAGGGTCAGCTCGACCTGGACGGAGAGGGCTACCTGACCGTGGACGCTCCGTCGACGCGGACGAACCTCTCGGGAGTCTTCGGCGCCGGCGATGTCGTGGACCACACCTACCGCCAGGCGATCACTGCCGCCGGCACCGGCTGCTCCGCCGCCCTCGACGCCGAGCGCTTCCTCGCCGCGCTCAGCGACAGCGAGAACGCCGAGCCGGAGAAGACCGCCACCGTCTGACCAGCCCCCCCCATTCACACCCCTCAACCCCGTAAGGAGGCCGCCGTGGCCGGCGACCTGAAGCATGTGACCGACTCTTCCTTCGACGAGGATGTCCTCAAGAGCGACAAGCCCGTTCTGGTGGACTTCTGGGCCGCCTGGTGCGGACCGTGCCGCCAGATCGCCCCGTCGCTGGAGGCCATCGCCGCCGAGCACGGCGACAAGATCGAGATCGTCAAGCTCAACATCGACGAGAACCCGGCCACCGCTGCCAAGTACGGGGTCATGTCCATCCCGACCCTGAACGTCTACCAGGGTGGAGAGGTCGTCAAGACCATCGTCGGCGCCAAGCCCAAGGCTGCGCTCGTCCGCGACCTCGACGAGTACATCGGCTGACGCAGCGACAGGCGTCATCAGACGCACGATGTTTCACGTGAAACGGGTCCGCCCCCACTCGGGGACGGACCCGTTTCACGTTCTGATCGCGAGCCCGCCTCAGAGCGGTCGTAGCGCCGGCTCCTTCTTCACCGCACCCAGAAGCCGGTCGAGCGCCAGCTCCACGTCTTCCTTCCACGAGAGTGTGGTGCGCAGTTCCAGCCGCAGCCGGGGATACCGCGTGTGCGGGCGTACGGTCTTGAAACCCACCGCGGTGAGATGGTCGGCAGGCAGCACACAGGCCGGCTCTTTCCAGCGGGTGTCACCGAACGCCTCGATGGCCTTGACATCCCGCCGCAGCAGATCCTTCGCAACGGTCTGCGCCATCACCCGGCCCAGTCCCTGTCCTTGATAACCGGGCATGATCCAGGCGGTCATCAACTGGACGGCGTCCCGGGAGACCGGACTGGTGGGGAAGGCCAGGGAACGCGGCACATACGCGGGAGGCGCGTACAGGACGAAGCCGACCGGCAGATCATCGATGTAGACGATGCGGCCGCAGGATCCCCACTCCAGGAGAACGGCCGAGATCCACGCTTCCTTCTCCGCACCCGACCGGCCCGCCGCTACCGCGGCTTCACCGCTGACCGGATCAAGTTCCCAGAAGACACACGTACGGCAGCGATGGGGGAGGTCCGAAACGTTGTCCAGCGTGAGCGGTACGAGCCGACGCCCCATGGAGGCTGTTCCTCACTTCTTTCACCTGCCGCGCCACGGGCGGCTGTCAGCGCGGTCCGTTCCCGGAGCAGGCCCCCGACGAAGCCACCGAGCACACCAAGTCCCAGTCCGGCCGACACCAGTTGGCCGCGGCTCACCGATCGCATGGCCCTCGCTCTCCTTCTGAGGTGGATCAAGGTGGATGCGCCCTACCAGAACGCATCGTATCCACCCAGAGACGCCCGGGACACTGCGGGATCGCAAAGGGCGGGCCGTGTTCCCGTCAGCAGGGAACACGGCCCGCCCCAAGAGCGCGATGGAGCCTCAGCTCTTCTCTTCGTCCCCTACGTCCTCGGTGAGCCCCGGCTCCAGGACGCGCCCCTCACCAGGGGCAAGGGTGCCGAGGATCCGGTCCAGATCGTCTATCGACGCGAACTCGACGACGATCTTCCCCTTCTTCTGTCCCAGGTCGACCTTCACCCGGGTCTCGAAGCGGTCGGAGAGCCGCGACGCCAGATCGGTGAGCGCCGGCGACAGCCTGGCCCCCGCCCTCGGCCCCTTCGACTTGGCGGTGCTCTGAGGACGGGACCCCATCAGGGTCACGATCTCCTCGACGGCCCGTACGGAGAGACCCTCGGCCACGATGCGGTGCGCCAGCCGGTCCTGTTCCTCGGAGTCGTCCACCGACAGCAGCGCCCTGGCGTGCCCCGCGGACAGCACTCCCGCCGCGACCCTGCGCTGCACCGGAGGGGAGAGACGCAGCAGCCGCAGAGTGTTGGACACCTGCGGACGTGAACGCCCGATCCGGTCTGCGAGCTGGTCGTGTGTGCAGTTGAAGTCCTTGAGCAACTGGTCGTAGGCCATGGCCTCTTCCAGCGGGTTCAGCTGGGCCCGGTGCAGGTTCTCCAGCAGGGCATCCAACAGCAGCTTGTCGTCGTCCGTGGCGCGGACGATCGCCGGAATGCGCTCCAGGCCGGATTCCCGGCAGGCCCGCCAGCGCCGCTCACCCATGATGAGCTCGTAGCGCTCCGCCCCCACCTGCCGTACAACGACGGGCTGGAGGAGCCCCACTTCCTTGATGGACGTGATCAGCTCGGCGAGGGCGTCCTCGTCGAACACCTCACGGGGCTGCCGGGGGTTCGGGGTGATCGAGTCGATCGGCACCTCGGCGAAGTGGGCCCCCGCCACCGCCAATGCGGGCGCCGCCTCCGGCTCCGGTACAACGGGCTCCGACTCCGGGGAGACGGTGGCCGTCGGCAGCGAGGTCACCTTCGCCGCGGCCACGCCCCGATCCGCCGTCAGCATCGGGGCCGCGCCCGGAGAGGCGGTGGTCACCCCGGGGGCGGCCACCGGCTGCTCCTGCGGAGCGGCAGGGATCAGTGCACCGAGCCCACGCCCCAATCCCCTACGTCGCTCGCTCACTGGATCCCCTCCGACATGCTCTGCTGGCTGTTCTGGATACCCACATGGGCCTGCTGGGCGTCATAGTGCACCCCCACCCCCCGCAGGGCGATCTCACGGGCGGCTTCGAGATACGAAAGGGATCCACTGGAACCCGGATCATAAGTCAGCACCGTCTGGCCATAGCTCGGTGCCTCCGAGATACGGACGGACCGGGGGATGCTGGTCCGCAGCACCTCGTTACCGAAGTGGCTGCGGACCTCGTCGGCCACCTGCGAGGCAAGGCGCGTCCGGCCGTCGTACATGGTGAGCAGGATCGTCGAGACATGCAGCGTCGGGTTGAGATGCCCCCGCACCAGATCGACGTTCCGCAGCAACTGGCCCAGCCCTTCGAGCGCGTAGTACTCGCACTGAATGGGGATCAGGACCTCTGCTCCCGCGACCATCGCATTGACGGTCAGCAGGCCGAGCGAGGGCGGGCAGTCGATGAGGATGTAGTCCAGCGGCTGCTCATACGCTTCGATCGCCCGTTGCAGTCGACTCTCCCGTGCCACCAGCGACACCAATTCGATCTCCGCACCGGCGAGATCGATGGTGGCCGGGGCACAGAAGAGACCTTCGACGTCCGGGACCGGCTGGACCACGTCGGAGAGCGGCTTGCTCTCCACCAGGACGTCATAGATCGAGGGAACTTCGGCGTGATGGTCGATCCCCAGCGCCGTGGAGGCGTTGCCCTGCGGATCGAGGTCGACCACCAGCACCCGCGCACCGTGGAGCGCGAGCGACGCGGCGAGGTTGACCGTGGTGGTGGTCTTGCCTACGCCGCCCTTCTGATTGGCGACGACGATGACGCGTGTCTGCTCGGGGCGGGGCAGACCCTCACCGGCCCGGCCCAGTGCCTCCACCGCCAGTTGGGCAGCACGGCCGATGGGGGTGTCGTCCATCGGGGGCGGTGTTTCACGTGAAACATCCTCCCCCGGCGACTCGGTACGGGGACCGGGGACCGGATCGGCCATCGGTCCCGCGATGTTGGCGTCGGACCGCAAGGATTCACTCTCCTCGACTTCAGACTCGCAATGGACAGAGCCTGCCATGCTTTCGGGGTCGTGAACCAGCGAGGCCCGTGGATCTGTGGATGAATCCGCGTCTGTGGACAACCCCGCCCCCCGTACGAGGGGTTTTCGGCCCCGCGGTGTGGCGGACGCGCGGCCTCGGGTGATGATGCCCTGCAGCAGTGAGCGACGTTTCACGTGAAACACGATGCACGCGCCGCAGAGCTAGACCATCACGACACTCCGCAATGCTTAGGTATGGCAGCTTGTATGGACCATCACTGATAGCCAGTGAGGACTGTACGGCTCAACGGCGCCGACGCGCACGGCCGGCCCTCGCGGCCTTGGCCCGCTTCGCCGCGAATCGCACACCGCCGGGGCTCTCCCCGACCTCCACCCGCACCACCGTGGCGAGCGGATCGACGACGCCCTGTCCGACCTGAAGCACCGAGGTCTCCACCACGCCGAGCTTGCTCAGCGCCGCCCGGGCTCCGTTGATCTCCTCCTCGGCCGTGTCGCCCTTCAGGGCCAGCATCTCGCCGTAGGGACGTAGCAGAGGCACTCCCCAGCCCGCCAGCCGGTCCAGCGGCGCCACCGCCCGCGCCGTCACCACATGGACCGGCTGAAGCGTGCCGAGGACCTCCTCGGCCCGGCCGCGTACTACCGTCACATGGTCCAGGCCCAGCAGCTCGACCACTTCCTGGAGGAAGTTCGTCCGGCGCAGCAGCGGCTCCAGCAGCGTGATCTTCAGGTCCGGCCGGACCAGCGCCAGCGGGATCCCGGGAAGCCCCGCGCCCGAGCCGACGTCACAGACCATCACGCCCTCGGGCACGACCTCGGAGAGCACCGCGCAGTTCAACATGTGCCGCTCCCACAGGCGCGGCACCTCACGGGGACCGATCAGACCACGCTTGACACCCGCGTCCGCCAGCAGCTCCGCGTAGCGGACAGCCTCCGGAAAGAACTCACCGAAAACAGTGCGCGCCTCGTCCGGTGCGGGGGGAAGCTCTGCTGCCTCCGTCACGGGAACCGTCCTTCCATACCGAACCACCGACCGGTGGCTGACTATCAGGCTGACAAAGATCGGCCCCGCCTGCGCGACAGGCGGGGCCGAAGAAGTTGAACCGCTCAGGCAGGGAGAACCACGACGAAGCGCTCGGGCTCCTCGCCCTCGGACTCGCTGCGCAGACCCGCGGCGGCGACCGCGTCGTGCACGACCTTCCGCTCGAACGGCGTCATCGGGTTCAGCTTCACCGGCTCACCGGTGCTCTTCACCTCCTCCGCCGCCTTGGCGCCCAGCTCGGCCAGCTCGGTGCGCTTCTTGGCCCGGAAGCCCGCGATGTCCAGCATGAGCCGGCTACGGTCCCCGGTCTCCCGGTGAACAGCGAGCCGCGTCAGCTCCTGGAGCGCCTCCAGGACCTCACCGTCCCGTCCGACCAGCTTCTGGAGATCCCCGCCGGCCGCGTCGCTGATGATCGAGACCGCGGCCCGGTCTGCCTCGACGTCCATGTCGATGTCGCCGTCGAGATCGGCGATGTCGAGCAGGCCCTCAAGGTAGTCGGCCGCGATCTCCCCTTCCTGCTCCAGGCGGGTCAGGGTGTCGCCCCCCTCAGGGGCGGCGGAGATGGTGCCTTCCGTCACGGATGGACTCCTTCTTACTTCTTGGACGGGTGCTTGGGCCGCTGCTGGCCCTTGCGCTGTCCCGACTTGGCCTTCTGGCGTGTGGCACCGGCGGCGGGCTTGCCCGACGGCTTGGACGTGGTGTCCTGCGGCTCGTCCTTCTTCTGCAACGAGGTCTTCGCCTGCGGGGCGGCCGGCTCGGAGTCACCCGACGCCGGCTTGTCCGCCCCGGCCGTCTGGGAGGCGGCGGCCTGCCGCTGTGCCTTGGTCTGGCGCTTGGGTTGCTGACGCTTGGCGGTCGCACTCGCCTCGGCCTCGGCGGCGGCGGTGTCGCTCTTGATCACCGTGCCGTCGGGCTGCGCCGCCAGACCCGACTTGGCCAGGCCCACGACGAACTTGCGCTCGTTGTCGTTGCGGTCCGGACCCTTGGCCACGATCGCCTGCACGACGGAACGCTTGCGGCGGGACCGCACCTCGCCACGCGTGGTGATGGCCTTCAGCAGACGCTGCAGGTACTGGTCCTGCGCCTTGCTGCCCGGGGTCGGGTTCTGGTTGATCACGTACATCTGCTGGCCCATGGTCCACACGTTGGTGGTCAGCCAGTAGACGAGCACACCGACCGGGAAGTTCACACCGGTGACGGCGAAGATCACGGGGAAGATGTACATCAGCATCTTCTGCTGCTGCATGTACGGCGTCTTGACCGTCAGGTCGACGTTCTTCGTCATGAGCTGGCGCTGCGTGTAGAACTGCGACGCCGACATCAGGATGATCATGATCGCGGTGACGATCCGCACATCGGTCAGCGAGGCGTTGAGCGACGCGACCTTCTCACTGCTGTCCAGGAACTTGGCGGCCAGCGGGGCGCCGAAGATGTGCGCCTGTCGCGCACTGTCCAGCAGCCCCTGGTCGATCACGCCGATGGTCTTGCCGCTCGCGATGCTGGAGAGCACGTGGTACAGCGCGAAGAAGAACGGGGACTGCGCCAGGATGGGAAGACACGAGGAGAGCGGGTTGGTACCCGTCTCCTTGTACAGCTTCATCATCTCTTCGGACTGACGCTGTTTGTCGTTCTTGTAGCGCTCCTGGATCGCCTTCATCTTGGGCTGGAGCACCTGCATGTTCCGCGTCGACTTGATCTGCTTCACGAAGAGCGGGATCAGGCAGATACGGATCAGTACCACCAGGGACACGATGGACAGTCCCCAGGCCCAGCCCGTGTCGGGGCCGAACATCATCCCGTACAGCGAGTGGAACTGGACGATGACCCAGGAAACAGGTGTGGTGATAAAACTGAAGAAACTGGCAATCGTGTCCACTAATCAGGCTCCTTGAGCTTTGGGCGAGGTCTCTGCGGCCGGACTGGAGGCGTCGGGGGCCGGTCCCCCGGAAGGCACGCCAGCGGCGGGCCGCCCGCCCTTACCGCCGCGCCACGCGTTGCGCAGCAGTTCATGCCATCGAGGCCGTTTGCGCGGCGGGACATGGTCCACACCCCCCGGCGACCACGGGTTGCACCGCAGAATCCGCCAAGCGGTCAGAGCCGTGCCCTTCACCGCGCCATGCCGGTCGATGGCCGTATATCCGTAGTGCGAACACGACGGGTAGTACCGGCAGACAGGCCCGAGGAGCGGGCTGATCGTCCACTGGTACAGCTTGATCAGAGCCAGCAGCGGGTACTTCATCGCGCGCCCCCTCCCAGCAGCCGCCGGAGGGCGGCGTCCAGGTCTCGGGCCAGTAGTGCATGATCGGCGTCGCCCGATCCGGGCAGCGCCCGTACGACAACCAGGCTACCGGGGGGCAGCGCGGACAAGCGGTCGCGTATGAGATGGCGCAGGCGCCGCTTCACGCGGTTCCGTACGACCGCTCCGCCCACTGCTTTGTTTACGACGAAACCCGCACGTACCGGGGAGGCGCTCTCCCCAGGCGCGTGCGGGTCCGTTGCACCGCTGTTCAGATGGACGACAAGGAGCGGGCGTCCAGCCCGGCGCCCTCGCCGTACCGCGGTCGCGAAGTCCTCGCGCCGCCTCAGCCGATTCTCGGTAGGCAGCACGTCATGACCTGTTTGTCAGCGATCAGGCGGACAGACGGGCGCGACCCTTGCTGCGACGCGTCGCGAGAATCGCGCGGCCGGCACGGGTACGCATCCGCAGCCGGAACCCGTGGGTCTTGGCGCGACGGCGGTTGTTCGGCTGGAAGGTGCGCTTGCTCACTCGAGGCTCCAGAAAATGATGTGTGGACGACGGGACATCGCCTGGCTGTCACCGTGCGCCCACGAGAAGCTTGAGAAGCTCGCGATCACGCCCGAGTGCACCGCTTCACAACCACAGATCGTGATCTTTGCCCATCGGAGGCAGGCGGCAGCAGCCATCGACAACTCGACCTGGTCACGGTACGCGCGGCTACGCCATCCGGTCAAACCAGCTCCGTGCCGGTCCCCATTGTGCACAGGCTGTGGACAACAACTTGAACCGCGCGGGTCAGCCTGACTACCTTGGCGGAGGCCGCCCCTGTATGCCGGTCGGTCTTCACCCCGGCTTTCCCTGACCGCCGGCCTTCCCACCCCGTCCCGGGAAGCACACATCCGTGGGACCAGCGAGAGAGCGTGCCTTGTGGCTGATGTACCTGCCGATCTTGCCGCAGTGTGGCCACGAGTGCTGGAGCAACTCCTCAGGGAGGGCCAGCAGGGCGTGGAGCCCAAGGACAAACAGTGGATCGAACGCTGCCAGCCGCTGGCCCTGGTCGCCGACACCGCGCTGCTCGCCGTCCCCAATGAATGGGGCAAGCGCGTCCTCGAAGGACGTCTCGCCCCCCTCATCAGCGAGACGCTGAGCCACGAGTGCGGCCGGCCCATCCGGATCGCCATCACCGTCGACGACTCGGCCGGTGAGCCGACCCCGCCGGCCCCGCCCGTGCCCCAGCAGCACCGCTACCAGGGCCCGCTCCACGACGAACCGCGGCAGGACGACGCGTACGACGGCTACGGGCACCGTCCCTCCGACGACGGCATGCCGTCGGTACGCCCCGCCTATCCGGACTACCGGCAGCAGCGCCCCGACCCCGGTGCCTGGCCGCGCACCCAGGAGGACCTGTCCTGGCAGCACCGCCCCGGCGGCTACCCGGAACGGGACCCGTACGCCACCACCCGGCCGCCGCAGCACGACTACCGGGGGCCGCAGGGCCCCGACCGGTCTCCGTACGAGCGCCCCGCCAACCAACACGACCGGCATGACCAGCACGACCTCCAGGAGCCGCCGGCGCCCCGGCACGGCGGCGGGCAGAGCGTCGGCCGCGCGCGCGGCGGGGCGCCGGGACCGCTGGGCGCCCAGCCCGCCCCGGCGCCGGGCCCCGGTGAGCCGCAGGCCCGGCTCAACCCGAAGTACCTCTTCGACACCTTCGTCATCGGCGCGTCCAACCGATTCGCGCACGCGGCGGCGGTCGCCGTCGCCGAGGCACCGGCCAAGGCGTACAACCCGCTCTTCATCTACGGCGAGTCCGGGCTCGGCAAGACCCACCTGCTCCACGCCATCGGGCACTACGCGCGCAGCCTCTACCCCGGTACGCGGGTGCGGTACGTCAGCTCCGAGGAGTTCACCAACGAGTTCATCAACTCGATCCGGGACGGCAAGGGCGACACCTTCCGCAAGCGCTACCGCGATGTCGACATCCTCCTCGTCGACGACATCCAGTTCCTGGCGTCCAAGGAGTCGACGCAGGAGGAGTTCTTCCACACCTTCAACACGCTCCACAACGCCAACAAACAGATCGTGCTCTCCTCGGACCGGCCGCCCAAACAGCTGATCACCCTGGAGGACCGGCTGCGCAACCGCTTCGAGTGGGGACTGACCACGGACGTCCAGCCGCCCGAGCTGGAGACCCGTATCGCGATCCTCCGCAAGAAGGCGGTCCAGGAGCAGCTCAACGCGCCGCCGGAGGTGCTGGAGTTCATCGCCTCGCGGATCTCGCGCAACATCCGTGAGCTGGAGGGCGCCCTCATCCGGGTCACGGCGTTCGCCTCGCTCAACCGGCAGCCGGTGGACCTCGGGCTCACCGAGATCGTGCTGAAGGACCTCATCCCGGGGAGCGAGGACGCGGCCCCGGAGATCACCGCGGGCAACATCATGGCGGCGACCGCCGACTACTTCGGGCTGACGGTGGACGACCTCTGCGGCTCCTCGCGGAGCCGGGTGCTCGTGACGGCGCGCCAGATCGCGATGTACCTCTGCCGGGAGCTGACCGATCTCTCGCTGCCGAAGATCGGCGCGCAGTTCGGCGGGCGCGACCACACGACCGTCATGCACGCGGACCGGAAGATCCGTGCGCTGATGGCCGAGCGCCGCTCCATCTACAACCAGGTGACCGAACTCACCAACCGCATCAAGAACGGCTGACAGCGCTCACGAGGGCGCCCGGGACCCCGTCCGCAACGGGGCCCCGGGCGCCTTTTCGCGCTCCGGGACGTCACGAGGAGCGTCCCGGAGTTCGCGAGCAGCCGTCCGGCGGTCACGACGAACCGTCCCGGAGAGCCCCTGAGACCGTCCCGGAGGCCCTCGGCACCGGTCGCGAAAGGCCCTCTGCACCGTCCACGAAGCCGCACGAGGCCCTCCGCGGCGTGTCGTCGGCCGCCCTCGCTGTTCGAATCCGCGGCGGCGCGGGCGTCTTCTCCACAGATTCAGGCAGAATCTTCCGTCCACAGCCTGGGGACTCGGGAGTTGTCCCGATCGTGTCCACAGGGGATCTGGCCGACCGGACATCGCTCCAGGTCAGAGGGGTGTGGATTTGTGGTTGACGCCGCTCCACAGGCTGTGGACGGAAAATTCGTCCACAGGGCGTCCCGGATCTTGTCCACCGGCGGCCCACAGGCGGGCCGCCGTCGCCCACAGCTTCTCCACAGCCCTGTCCACTGTTCGGCAACGAAACACCCGGGATCGCTGAGTCGAGTGAAAGGCGTCACACCAAGGAGGTCGGTTGGGCTGTGGGGAACATGGGTAAAGCTGGGGACGCGGCTGGGGAGAAGTCACGGTGTCCTGTGCATGGGGTGTGCAGAACTTTCCGCCATCCACAGAAGAGCCGAGTTCTCCACGGTCCCGCCCACAAGCCCGGTGGATAAAAAAACGGGCTTGACCTGCGCATACGGCGTTATCCACGGTTTCCACAGGGCCTACTACTACTACCCCTGAGAGTTAGCCAGGAGTCCGTTTCGAAGCAGGGCCTGTGCACAACTTCGCGGTCGGCCGTCCGGAACGTCTCGCCCCGACTTGACCCGCGACAGCACCGACTGTCGGTGCCGTACGTCAGACTGGTCCCCGGCGTCACAGCCGACGACGAAGGCCAGCAGGGCGAGCCAGCAACAGCAGGAGGCGGTTCCGGTGAAGATCCGGGTGGAGCGCGATGTACTCGCGGAGGCGGTGGCCTGGGTGGCCCGTAGCCTTCCGGCCCGTCCGCCGGCACCGGTGCTCGCGGGCCTTCTGCTGAAGGCCGAGGACGGTGCTCTCAGCTTCTCCAGCTTCGACTACGAGGTGTCGGCGCGGGTCTCGGTGGACGCGGAGGTGGAGGAGGACGGCACCGTCCTCGTCTCCGGCCGGCTGCTCGCCGACATCTGCCGCGCTCTCCCCAACCGTCCGGTGGAGATCTCCACAGACGGTGTACGGGCGACCGTCGTCTGCGGCTCCTCGCGGTTCACACTCCACACACTCCCTGTGGAGGAGTACCCGGCGCTGCCGCAGATGCCGACGGCCACCGGCACCGTCCCCGGTGAGGTCTTCGCCTCCGCCGCCTCCCAGGTCGCCATCGCCGCGGGCCGCGACGACACGCTGCCCGTGCTCACCGGCGTACGGATCGAGATCGAGGGCGACACGGTCACCCTGGCCTCGACCGACCGCTACCGCTTCGCGGTCCGTGAGTTCCTGTGGAAGCCCGAGGCGCCGGACATCTCCGCGGTCGCCCTGGTGCCCGCCAAGACGCTGCTGGACACCGCCAAGGCGCTCACGAACGGCGACACGGTCACGCTGGCGCTCTCCGGTTCCGGCGCGGGCGAAGGCCTGATCGGCTTCGAGGGCGCGGGACGGCGGACGACGACCCGGCTGCTCGAAGGCGATCTGCCGAAGTACCGCACGCTCTTCCCGACCGAGTTCAACTCGGTCGCGGTGATCGAGACCGCCCCGTTCGTCGAGGCCGTCAAGCGTGTGGCCCTGGTCGCCGAGCGGAACACGCCCGTACGGCTCAGCTTCGAGCAGGGCGTGCTCATCCTGGAGGCCGGTTCCAGCGACGACGCACAGGCTGTGGAGCGCGTCGACGCGCAGCTGGAGGGCGACGACATCTCGATCGCCTTCAACCCGACCTTCCTGCTGGACGGTCTGAGCGCGATCGACTCCCCGGTGGCCCAGCTCTCCTTCACCACGTCCACGAAGCCGGCGCTGCTCAGCGGCCGCCCGGCCGTCGACGCGGAGGCGGACGAGGCGTACAAGTACCTGATCATGCCTGTACGCCTGAGCGGCTGACCCCACAGGTGAGTGCTCGGGGCCGGGCGTAGGCTCGGACCCGGGTACGAATCGCCTCAACGCTTAAGGAACGCCTGATGGAGCTCGGTCTTGTGGGTCTCGGCAAGATGGGCGGCAACATGCGCGAGCGCATCCGCCGTGCCGGCCACACCGTCATCGGATACGACCGCAATCCGGACCTCGCGGACGTCCACAGCCTGAACGAACTGGTGGACAAGCTCAAGGGCCCCCGCGTCGTGTGGGTGATGGTCCCCGCGGGCGGCGCCACCCAGGCGACCATCGACGAGTTGGCCGAGCTGCTGTCCCCCGGAGACGTCGTGGTGGACGGCGGGAACTCCCGCTGGACCGACGACGAGAAGCACGCGGTCGAGCTGGGCATCAAGGGCATCGGCTTCCTCGACTGCGGTGTCTCCGGCGGCGTCTGGGGCCTCGACAACGGGTACGCGCTGATGTACGGCGGCGACGCGGAGCACGTGGCGAAGGTCGAGCCGATCTTCGACGCGCTCAAGCCCGAGGGGAACTTCGGCTCCGTCCACGCCGGCAAGGTCGGTGCGGGCCACTTCGCCAAGATGGTCCACAACGGCATCGAGTACGCCATGATGCAGGCGTACGCCGAGGGCTGGGAGCTGCTGGAGAAGGTCGACTCCGTCACCGATGTCCGCGAGGTCTTCCGCTCCTGGCAGGAGGGCACGGTCATCCGCTCCTGGCTGCTGGACCTGGCGGTCAACGCGCTGGACCAGGACGAGCACCTGGACCAGCTGCGGGGGTACGCGGAGGACTCGGGCGAGGGCCGGTGGACGGTCGAGGCGGCCATCAACCACGCGGTGCCGCTGCCCGCGATCACCGCGTCCCTGTTCGCGCGGTTCGCGTCGCGCCAGGAGGACTCGCCGCAGATGAAGATGGTCTCGGCGCTGCGCAACCAGTTCGGCGGCCATGCCGTCGAGTCGGCCGACGACAAGAAGTGACACCGGGGGAGGTCCGCGCACAGTCATGCACGTGACGCATCTGTCGCTGGCCGATTTCCGGTCGTACGCCCGGGTCGAGGTGCCCCTCGACCCGGGCGTCACCGCGTTCGTGGGGGCGAACGGGCAGGGCAAGACGAATCTGGTCGAGGCGGTCGGCTATCTGGCGACGCTCGGCAGCCACCGGGTGTCGTCGGACGCGCCGCTGGTCCGGATGGGCGCCGAGCGCGCGGTGATCCGGGCGGCCGTCACGCAGGGCACGCGCTCGCAGCTCGTCGAGCTGGAGCTGAACCCCGGGCGGGCCAATCGGGCCCGTATCAACCGGTCGTCGCAGGTCAAGCCGCGTGATGTGGTCGGGATCGTACGGACGGTGCTGTTCGCGCCGGAGGATCTGGCGCTGGTGAAGGGCGATCCGGGCGAGCGCCGCCGGTTCCTGGACGAGCTGATCACCGCGCGCTCGCCGCGGATGGCGGGGGTGCGGTCGGACTACGACCGGGTGCTCCGTCAGCGGAATACGCTCCTGAAGTCCGCGGCGATGGCCAGGCGGCACGGTGGGCGTGGCATGGACCTGTCCACGCTGGACGTGTGGGACCAGCATCTGGCGCGCGCCGGGGCGGAGCTGCTGGCGCAGCGGGTCGATCTGATCGGGACGCTGCAGCCACTGGCGGACAAGGCGTACGAGCAGCTGGCGCCGGGCGGTGGTCCGGTGGCGCTGGAGTACCGTTCCTCCGCCGGTGGCCCGGGCGGTGACGAGGCCGGCGGTGCGCCGGGCGGCGGTGGGTCTGGTGAGCCGGGCGCGGGGTCCTCGCGCGACGAGCTGTACGCGCATCTGCTGGCGGCGCTGGCGGAGGTGCGCAAGCAGGAGATCGAGCGGGGCGTGACGCTGGTCGGGCCGCACCGGGACGATCTGGTGCTGAAGCTGGGCCGGCTCCCGGCGAAGGGGTACGCGAGCCACGGCGAGTCCTGGTCGTACGCCCTGGCGCTGCGGTTGGCCTCGTACGACCTGCTGCGGGCCGAGGGCAATGAGCCGGTGCTGGTGCTGGACGACGTCTTCGCCGAGTTGGACGCGCGGCGCCGGGAGCGGCTGGCGGAGCTGGTGGCTCCGGGGGAGCAGGTACTGGTGACGGCCGCGGTGGACGACGATGTGCCGGGTGTGCTGGCCGGGGCGCGGTTCGCGGTGGCCGAGGGTGCGGTGGAGCGGGTATGAGTCTGCCTGGAATGCCGGGGATCCCGGGAACGCCGGGGTCCGAGGGCGGGTCCGGAGCCGGTCCGTCCGCGTCCGCGCCGGCGTCCGTGCCGGAGGCGTCCGGGGTGGATCTGGCCCGGGTCGCGCTGCGCGCGGCGAAGGAGCAGGCCCGCGCCCGGGGCACCGCCGTACAGCAGCGGAAGCAGGCCAGGCGGGGCGGCGGGCTGCGGTCGGGGGCCCGGGCCGACGGGCGCGATCCGCTGCCGCTGGGTGCGGCGATCAACCGGCTGATCACGGAGCGGGGCTGGGAGACGCCGGCCGCCGTGGGCGGGGTGATGGGCCGCTGGCCGCAGATTGTCGGCGAGGACCTGGCGAAGCACTGTGTGCCGCAGCGGTACGACGACGCGGAGGACGCGCGGGTGCTGACCGTGCAGTGCGACTCGACGGTGTGGGCGACGCAGCTGCGGCTGCTGGCGCCGCGCCTGGTGGCCCGGCTGAACGAGGATCTGGGGCACGGCACGGTACGGATGATCAAGGTGCTGGGGCCGGGCGGCCCGGCCCAGCGGTACGGACCGCTCCGGGCACCGGGCAGTTCGGGACCCGGGGACACGTACGGCTGAGCCGGGGCCACGCGGCTGGCCCGGGGCCGGGCGCGTGCGCCTGCGCCTGGGCCGAGCGGCTGGGGCCCGGGCCCGGCGCGTGAGCCTGGGGCCGGGTCCGCACGGCTGAGCCCGGGCGCGTGCGCTCGGGGCGTCTGGATCCGATGCCGCTGACACCCTGGCCGGTGGTGGCGTGAGCCTGGGGCCGGGTCCGCACGGTTGAACCCGGGCCTGGACGCGTGAGCATGGGTCCAGGCGCCTGGGCCTGTTGCCCCTGACGGCCCCGGGCGGGTGGCCGTGTACGCCGGGGCCCGCGCGCCCGGACCCGTTACCGCTGACATCCCGGGCAGGTGGCCGCGTACGCGAGGGCCCGCTGCCGCGTACGCCCGAGCCCGAGCCCGGGTCCGTTGCCGCTGCCGCAGCCACCCCGGTATGTGCCCACGTCCGTCCGGGCCCGCTCCCGCGGCGGCCCGGGCAGGTGCCCGCCGAGGACCGGTCCCGTTGCCGCAGCCGCCCGGCTGTGTGCCCGCGTACGCCCGGGCCGGTGGCCGCGTACAACTGGGGGCATGTCCAGGGCGCCCCGCCCGCATGCGCCCTCCGCCCGTGTGCGGCCCGCTGTGCCGCCGCGCGGCCGTCGGCCCCGGTCCGTTCATCCGTTCTCCCGCCGTTCCTCCGCGCTGAGCGGTGACCGTGGGCGGACTCACGAGCCGTCCTCCGTACGGGGACGGCTCGTCCCGTTCCGTCCTGCGCTGAGGGCGCTGTGACCTGGGGAAGCGCCTGGGGAGATTGAGGTGTCCCTCACCGTAGCCGTAGGTTGACAGGTCGAAGCGCTCAATGCCGGTGTGAGCCTCTTGGAGCCCCTTCCTGAATATGGGGAGTCGGAGGCCGCTCGTCCAGGGCGGCACATGCGGACTCAGGTACCGGCAAACCCCCATTCGGGTCGGCGCTACCGGTAGACTGATGGAAAATCCCGCGTGCTTGCGGGGAACCGTCAACAGATGCTGACACAAGCCGAACGACGCAGCCGACCCCGCTTGCTCGGAGAAACGGCCTGTGCTGTGCCAGAAAGGGCGCTTCGTGGCCGATTCCGGCAACCCCAATGAGAAGATCCCGTCCGCCGTGGCCGGTGAGAACGGTGAGGTGACCGCCTCGTACGACGCCAGTGCCATCACCGTTCTCGAAGGCCTGGACGCGGTTCGCAAGCGGCCCGGCATGTACATCGGCTCGACCGGTGAGCGCGGGCTCCACCACCTCGTGCAGGAGGTCGTCGACAACTCCGTCGACGAGGCGATGGCGGGCCACGCGGACACCATCGACGTCACGATCCTCGCCGACGGCGGGGTCCGGGTGATCGACAACGGCCGTGGTATCCCGGTGGGCATCGTTCCGTCCGAGAACAAGCCGGCCGTCGAGGTCGTCATGACGGTGCTGCACGCGGGCGGCAAGTTCGGCGGCGGCGGGTACGCCGTCTCCGGCGGTCTGCACGGCGTGGGCGTCTCCGTCGTCAACGCGCTCTCGACGAAGGTCTCGGTCGAGGTCAGGACCGACGGCCACCGCTGGACGCAGGACTACAAGCTCGGCGTGCCGACGGCGCCCCTCGCCCGTAACGAGGAGACGTCCGAAACCGGTACGACGGTGACGTTCTGGGCGGACCCGGACGTCTTCGAGACGACGGACTACTCCTTCGAGACGCTGTCGCGGCGCTTCCAGGAGATGGCCTTCCTGAACAAGGGCCTGACCCTGACCCTGACGGACGAGCGCGAGTCGGCGAAGGCCGTCGTGGGCGCGGACGTCGCGGGTACGGACGCGGTGGAGAGCAAGGACGAGGAGCCGCCGGCCCGTACGGTGACGTACTTCTACGAGGGCGGCATCGTCGACTTCGTGAAGTACCTCAACTCGCGCAAGGGCGAGCTGATCCATCCGACGGTCATCGACATCGAGGCCGAGGACAAGGAGCGGCTGCTCTCGGTCGAGATCGCGATGCAGTGGAACGCCCAGTACAGCGAGGGTGTGTACTCCTTCGCCAACACGATCCACACGCATGAGGGCGGTACGCACGAGGAGGGCTTCCGCGCGGCGATGACCGGGCTGGTCAACCGCTACGCGCGCGAGAAGAAGTTCCTGCGGGAGAAGGACGACAACCTCGCGGGCGAGGACATCCGCGAGGGTCTGACCGCGATCATCTCGGTGAAGCTGGGCGAGCCGCAGTTCGAGGGCCAGACGAAGACGAAGCTGGGCAACACGGAGGCGAAGACCTTCGTCCAGAAGATCGTGCACGAGCATCTGACGGACTGGTTCGACCGCAATCCGAACGAGGCCGCGGACATCATCCGCAAGTCGATCCAGGCCGCCACGGCCCGGGTCGCGGCCCGTAAGGCGCGGGACCTGACCCGTCGTAAGGGGCTGCTGGAGAGCGCGTCCCTGCCGGGCAAGCTGAGCGACTGCCAGTCGAACGACCCGTCGAAGTGCGAGATCTTCATCGTCGAGGGTGACTCCGCCGGCGGTTCGGCGAAGTCGGGCCGTAACCCGATGTACCAGGCGATCCTGCCGATCCGCGGCAAGATCCTGAACGTCGAGAAGGCGCGGATCGACAAGATCCTCCAGAACACCGAGGTGCAGGCGCTGATCTCGGCGTTCGGCACCGGGGTGCACGAGGACTTCGACATCGAGAAGCTCCGCTATCACAAGATCATTCTCATGGCGGACGCCGACGTCGACGGGCAGCACATCAACACGCTGCTGCTGACGTTCCTGTTCCGCTTCATGCGTCCCCTGGTCGAGGCCGGGCACGTCTACCTCTCCCGCCCGCCGCTCTACAAGATCAAGTGGGGCCGGGACGACTTCGAGTACGCCTACTCCGACCGGGAGCGCGACGCGCTGGTCGAGCTGGGCAAGCAGAACGGGAAGCGGATCAAGGAGGACTCGATCCAGCGCTTCAAGGGGCTGGGCGAGATGAACGCCGAAGAGCTGCGCATCACCACGATGGACATCGACCACCGGGTCCTCGGCCGGGTCACGCTGGACGACGCCGCCCAGGCCGACGATCTGTTCTCGGTGCTGATGGGCGAGGACGTCGAGGCGCGGCGGTCCTTCATCCAGCGCAACGCCAAGGACGTCCGCTTCCTCGACATCTAGTCGGTCACTGCTGACGGATTCGACAAGGCCGAAAGGAACACTGACCAGCGATGGCCGACGAGAACACCCCCCAGACCCCCGCTCCGGACGACTCCGGGAACTCCGGCGCCCCTGGTACCCCCGGTACCCCTGTGGCTCAGGAGATCGCCGAGGCCGCCGTGGCGGTCGAGGGGCTGGCGATGCGCGTAGAGCCCGTCGGGCTCGAAACGGAGATGCAGCGCTCGTACCTCGACTACGCGATGTCCGTCATCGTGTCGCGCGCGCTGCCGGACGTACGGGACGGTCTCAAGCCCGTGCACCGCCGGGTGCTGTACGCGATGTACGACGGCGGGTACCGGCCCGAGAAGGGCTTCTACAAGTGCGCCCGCGTCGTCGGTGACGTGATGGGTACGTACCACCCGCACGGCGACTCCTCGATCTACGACGCGCTGGTCCGCCTCGCGCAGCCGTGGTCGATGCGGATGCCGCTGGTGGACTCCAACGGCAACTTCGGCTCGCCGGGCAACGACCCGGCCGCCGCCATGCGGTACACCGAGTGCAAGCTGATGCCGCTGTCGATGGAGATGCTCCGGGACATCGACGAGGAGACCGTCGACTTCACGGACAACTACGACGGCCGCAACCAGGAGCCGACGGTCCTGCCGGCCCGGTTCCCGAACCTCCTGATCAACGGCTCGGCGGGGATCGCCGTCGGGATGGCCACCAACATCCCGCCGCACAACCTGCGGGAGGTCGCGGCCGGCGCGATGTGGGCGCTGGAGCACCCGGACGCCTCGCACGAGGAACTGCTGGACGCGCTGATCGAGCGGATCAAGGGCCCCGACTTTCCCTCGGGGGCACTGGTGGTGGGCCGGAAGGGCATCGAGGAGGCGTACCGTACGGGCCGCGGCTCGATCACGATGCGCGCGGTGGTCGAGGTCGAGGAGATCCAGAACCGCCAGTGCCTGGTGGTCACGGAGCTGCCGTACCAGACCAACCCGGACAACCTCGCCCAGAAGATCGCCGACCTGGTCAAGGACGGCAAGATCGGCGGCATCGCGGATGTCCGCGACGAGACGTCCTCCCGTACGGGACAGCGCCTGGTCGTCGTCCTGAAGCGGGACGCGGTCGCCAAGGTCGTGCTGAACAACCTCTACAAGCACACCGACCTGCAGTCCAACTTCAGCGCGAACATGCTGGCGCTGGTGGACGGGGTGCCGCGCACGCTGTCGCTGGACGCGTTCATCCGGCACTGGGTGGCGCACCAGATCGAGGTCATCGTCCGGCGTACGCGCTTCCGGCTGCGCAAGGCGGAGGAGCGGGCGCACATCCTGCGCGGTCTGCTGAAGGCGCTCGACGCGATCGACGAGGTCATCGCGCTGATCCGGCGCAGCGACACGGTGGAGATCGCGCGTGGGGGCCTGATGGGGCTGCTCACGATCGACGAGATCCAGGCGAACGCGATCCTGGAGATGCAGCTCCGCCGGCTGGCGGCCCTGGAGCGGCAGAAGATCGTCGCGGAGCACGACGAGCTCCAGGCGAAGATCAACGAGTACAACGCGATCCTGGCGTCGCCGGAGAAGCAGCGCGCCATCGTCCGTGAGGAACTGGCCGTTCTCGTCGACAAGTTCGGCGACGACCGGCGTTCCAAGCTGGTCCCCTTCGACGGTGACATGTCCATGGAGGACTTGATCGCCGAGGAGGACATCGTCGTCACCATCACGCGGGGCGGCTATGTGAAGCGTACGAAGACGGACGACTACCGCTCGCAGAAGCGCGGCGGCAAGGGCGTCCGCGGGACGAAGCTCAAGGAAGACGACATCGTCGACCACTTCTTCGTCTCCACGACCCACCACTGGCTGCTGTTCTTCACGAACAAGGGCCGGGTCTACCGGGCGAAGGCGTACGAGCTGCCGGACGCGGGCCGGGACGCCCGGGGGCAGCATGTGGCCAATCTGCTCGCCTTCCAGCCGGACGAGCAGATCGCCGAGATCCTCGCGATCCGGGACTACGAGGCCGTGCCGTATCTCGTTCTCGCAACAAAGGCGGGGCTGGTCAAGAAGACGCCGCTCAAGGATTACGACTCTCCGCGGTCGGGCGGTGTCATCGCGATCAACCTGCGGGAGACCGACACGGGCGCGGACGACGAGCTGATCGGCGCCGAACTGGTGTCGGCGGAGGACGATCTGCTGCTCATCAGCAGGAAGGCGCAGTCGATCCGGTTCACGGCGACGGACGACGCGCTGCGGCCGATGGGCCGTGCCACGTCCGGGGTCAAGGGGATGAGTTTCCGCGAGGGCGACGAGCTCCTCTCGATGAATGTCGTCCGGCCCGGTACTTTCGTCTTCACTGCCACGGACGGCGGATACGCGAAGCGGACCGCCGTCGATGAGTACCGCGTCCAGGGCCGTGGCGGCCTCGGCATCAAGGCCGCCAAGATCGTGGAGGACCGCGGGTCGCTCGTCGGTGCGTTGGTGGTCGAGGAGACTGATGAGATCCTGGCCATCACCCTCGGCGGTGGTGTGATTCGCACGCGAGTCAACGAAGTCAGGGAGACGGGCCGTGACACCATGGGCGTCCAACTGATCAACCTGGGCAAGCGTGATGCCGTCGTGGGTATCGCGCGCAACGCCGAGGCTGGCCGTGAGGCCGAAGAGGTCGACGGGAGCGATGACCCGGCGGCCGAAGAGTCCGGTACGGCCGAGGTCGCCGGGGGCAGCAAGCCTCCGGCCGGGGAGCACGAGGAGTAAGCGTGAGCGGAGCCACGGGCGCCGGATCTGCCGCTTCCGGAGCGAACGGTGCCCGTGGCTCTGCCACGGACTCCCAAGGGAGTGCGGTGACCGATACCAGGGGGAACAAACCCCCGTACGACACCTATGGCGCTGGGCAGCCGCAGCCGGCCGCTCAGCCGTACCACCCGCCGCAGGCGTATCCCTCTCCGGGCGGCGGAGCCACTCAAGCCGGACAGGGACCCATGCCGACGGCACACCAGGGTCAACAGGGAGCTTCCGTGACATCTGCCCCTTCCGCCACCGGGTCCACCCGGAGCACCGGTGCCGCCGGTGCCGCCGGATCCGCCGCGCCGCCGCCGGCGGCGGGCTCGGCCGCCGCCTCCGCCACGGCGGCGGTGCGTCTGCCGAGGACGGGCGCGCGGACCACGCCCCGGACGCGCAAGGCGCGGCTGCGGGTCTCCAAGGCCGACCCGTGGTCGGTGATGAAGGTCAGCTTCCTGCTCTCCATCGCGCTCGGTATCTGCACGATCGTGGCGGCGGCGGTGCTGTGGATGGTCATGGACGCGATGGGCGTCTTCGCGACCGTCGGCGGGACGATCAGCGAGGCCACGGGGTCCAACGAGAGCAACGGGTTCGACCTCCAGTCGTTCCTGTCGCTGCCGCGGGTGCTCGTCTTCACCTCCGTCATCGCCGTGATCGACGTGGTGCTGGCGACGGCTCTGGCCACGCTCGGGGCCTTCATCTACAACCTTTCCGCGGGCTTCGTGGGCGGCGTCGAGCTGACGCTCGCCGAGGACGAGTGAGGTCCGGGTCATCGATTTTGGGGCTGGCCCTGAAGTGCGCTAATCTTCAGGGGCAGCGCGGGGCTATAGCTCAGTTGGTTAGAGCGCATCCCTGATAAGGATGAGGCCACAGGTTCAAATCCTGTTAGCCCCACCGCGAATGTCGGCCCGTACGGAGATTTCCGTACGGGCCGATTGCATGATGCCGTTCTTTTTCGCACTGTCCTGCTGAGCGACCGTTCTTTTACTGTCGGTGTCCGCCCCTGACGAAGGCGGCAGTTGAGGTGTGGACAGGTCACCGATCGATATCGATCGGTGTGTATAGTCGGGCGCCAGAAGTCCCCTACGTCAAGGAAAGACGAGGTCGCGCGGTGAAGAAGCTTCTCTTGGTCGCACTGGCCGCCATCGGCGGGCTCCTCGTGTACCGCCAGATCCAGGCGGACCGCGCCGAGCAGGATCTGTGGACGGAGGCGACCGACTCCGTGCCCGCAGGTTCGGGTGTGTGAGACGCAGCAGTCCTGATGCGAGCCCCGGTCGCCGAGCGGCCGGGGCTTCGTGCTGCCCGGGCGCCGCCGGGCCCCTGGACGCCGCCGGGCCGTTCCGGCGGGCCGTTCCGCCGGGCGGTGGAGGGACAGCGGGCAGACACGGGCGCGGCTGCCGGGGCAGGATGGGACCTCGCAGGCGGAACGTGGGCACAGGCAGGGGGAGAAGCGCGTGAACGGGCAGCGCAGCAGGGGCCGGGTGGCGTCGGCCGCGACGTCGGTGATGTGCCTGGCGGCGGCCATGGGCGCGGTGGTGGCGCTGCCGGGGCAGGCGTGGGCGGCCGGCGGGCCGGCTCCGTACGCCTTCGAGCCCGGCGGGCGGCCGATCGCCGGCGCGACGACCACGAGCGAGGCGAAGACGCTCGACACGGGCGCGGTCTACCGTGACGCGATCGAGCCGGGCGAGAAGCGCTTCTACCGGCTGGAGCTGACGAAGAACACGAGCGACTACGTCTCGGCGGTCGCGGTGCCCGAGTCCGGCACGAAGGTCGCCTACGGGGACCAGATCGAGGTCTCCCTCCAGAACCGCGAAGGCACCGACTGCAGTTCGAACAGCTCGAATTTCGGTGCGCAGGGCGTGTACGCCCGGCCGATCGCCGCCTACGCCCACCGCGTGATCGAGGAGGGACGGTCCACCTGCCAGGAGTCGGGGACGTACTACGTCGTCGTCGAGCGCACCAGTGACAGCGAATCCTCCCCCGCGCCGTGGGAGCTGGAGATCCGGCACGTCACCGAACCCGGGCTCAAGGAGACCGGACCGACCGAGGCTCCCTCCCAGTGGCCGAGCGCCTCCCCCGAGCCGGTCGCGGGAACCGTGCGCGAGCGGGCGGGCGGCAGCGGTTTCGCCGACGCCAAGGGGCTGGAAACGGGCGAGTGGACGACGCGGATCGAGCCGGGGGAGTCGCTCTTCTACCGCGTACCCGTCGACTGGGGGCAGCAGCTCTTCGCCAGCGCGGACCTCGGCAGCTCGGACGGAGAGAAGTTCGTGGGCGGCGCGTTCTCCGTGTCGCTGTACAACCCGGCGCGCGGGTTCGTGGACGGCAGCAACGCGGTCTCGTACGACGGCAAGCAGAAGACGACGGCCCTCGATCCGCTGCCGCCGGTGGCCTACGAGAACCGCTTCGGCAGCCGCTCCGGCGACCAGGACATGCGGTTCGCGGGCTGGTACTACCTACGGGTGGACCTCAGCCCGGAGATGGCCGCGGCGTACGGGAGGAAGCCGTACGGGCTGACGCTGCGGGTCAACGTCAAGGGCACGCCGAAGGCCGGACCCGGGTACGACGGGCCCGCGGGCCTGTTCGCCGTGACCGACGACGACCGGGACGCGGCCGCGTCCGGGCAGGGCGTCGAGGACGCGGCGAGGAGCGACACGATGGCGCTCGTCGCGGCGGGCGGGATCGGCACGGGCACGGTGCTGGTGCTCGGCCTCGGGGTGTGGACGCTGCTCGCGCGGCGCGGGGGCGACGGAGACCGGGGCGGGGCCGCACCGGCGCGGTGAGGGCCGCGTCGGCGCGTGAGGCCGTACGCGACGGCTCCGCGCGTCAGACGACCTGGGTCAGCGCCCAGAAGCCGACGGCGAAACAGGCCAGCGCCAGCAGCAGGACCGGGACCGTCACCTTCGTGGGCGGTCCCGGGCGCCTGCGGGGCGCGTGGTGGGCGACGGTACGGGGCGCCTGCGGGGTCTCGGCGGTGTACGGGCGCGTGAGGCTGTGGTCCTGCCGTACGGCCGAGGTCGGCGCCTGCGACTGGGCCAGCTCGGCCGGCGAGGGGTACGGCTGGGGCTGGGGCTGTGCGTACGGCTGCGGGAGGGGCCCTGCCTGGGGCTGTGGCCGGGGCTCCTGGTGACGGGCCGGCGGTGGGGGGAGATGGAAGCTGCCGGTCTCCGACATGGAGGTGGGGGGCGGAGGCGTGGGCGTGGGCGTGTGCGGGGACGCGGCGGACGGCTCGGCGGGCGGTTCCGGTGTCGCGAGCGGGGCCGGGACAGGCGTCGGCGCGGGTGTCGGCTCGGGCTGTGGGGACTGCTGCGGCTGCGGTTCGGGTTCCGGCTCCTTCACGGGGCCGGAGGGACCGAACCCGGGCGGCAGCGGACCGATCTGGTCGAAGATCTCGACCGGCTCCTCGTCCTCCCCGGCCTCGGGCAGCAGATCCACGGCCGTCGTCAGCGCCTTGCGCGCGCCCGTGGCCGTACGGAACCTGGCGTGCGGGTCCGGCTGTACGAGCCCGGCCAGAACCTGCCACAGCGGCTCCGGGATGCCCTGCGGCGCGCCCGGGGTGCCATGTGCCTCGAAGTGCTCGACGAGCGCCTTGGCGTCGGGTTTCTGACCCTGCAGCAGGTAGAGCGCGACCAGGCCGACCGCGAAGAGATCGGCGGGGAAGTCGGGCTCCGCGCCCATCAGCTGCTCGGGCGCGAAGTAACCGGGTGTCCCCACCACGTAGTTGGTCTCCGTCAGCCGTGGCTCCCCCTTGCGCATGGAGATGCCGAAGTCGGACAGGCGCAGGTGCGGCCGCGCCGTTCCGGTGGCGTCGAGCAGGATGTTGGCCGGTTTGATGTCGCGGTGCACGACCCCCTCCGCGTGCACCGCGGCCAGACCGGCGAGGAGCTGATCGAGCAGGGTGCAGACGAAGCGGGGCGGCAGCGGGCCGTAGTCGCCGATGACATGCGCCAGCGACCCGCCGGTCACCAGGTCCATGGTGAACAGCACCTTGTCGTCGTCCGCCGCCCAGCTCGCCGGGGCGAGGACATGCGGATGATCGATCCTGAGCGCCTGCTCGCGGACGAACCGCAGCAGGGTGTGCGCGTCGCTCTGCTGGAGGACCTTCGCGGCCACGTAACGGCGGCGCCGGTGGTCCCAGGCGCGCCAGACGGCGCCCACACCGCCGCGGCCGATCGGGTCGATCAGCTCGTACCGCCCCGCGAAGACCTCACCCATGGTGCCGCGCTCGCTCCCCGTCGTCGTGTCCGGCGGACTTCCGCCCTTGCCCCTGCCCGTGGCCGGTACCGCGTCAGCTCTGGTGCGCCTCGTAGTGGGCGACCGCGTCCGCGGTGCGCCCGGCACCGTAGACCCGGAGGAACTCTGCCAGTTCGGGCTGGGTCGGGGCGAGGGAGTCCGCCGCGTCTATGATGTCGCCGGCCGCGGCGACCGACCGCAGCAGGGACTGGATCTCCCGCACGACCCGGCGCACGGTGGGCGCGCCCGAGCTGTTCGTGGTCTGGCTGGTCCCGGTCAGGACGGAGCCCCCCTGGGACTTCTTGATCTCCTCCATCCGGTCCGTGGCCTCCCCGGCGCTGACGCTGCCGTCCGCCACCTGACCCGCCAGATCCTGCAGCGCCTGCACCCGCTGGACCACCGCGGGGTTGCCGATCTTCGCGCGCTGGCCGCTCATCAACTGCGAGAGCATCGGGGCGGACAGCCCCAGCACGGCCGCGAGCCGCGCCTGGTTCAGGCCCAGGTCATCGATGAGGCGACGGAAGAGCGCCCCCAATGGCTCCCCGTACCAGCTTCTCTGGAGCTCTCTGGCTCTGGCAGTCGATTCCTGCTGTGCGGCATCCATACGCGTCTCCCCATCGCTTCCCCAATGCGGCAGCTTCACTGCTGCGAACCTCGTGGGGCATCTTACGGAGCGTGGTCGCGGACGGGGAGCCCCAATCGTTTTGCGGGATCACCTGGTGCACCCGCTATTCTGGTGCGCGGTGAGGGGAGTGCCGGTCTCTGCTGGTCGGCGTACCCACTCGTCACGGGGCCTTAGCTCAGTTGGTAGAGCGCTGTCTTTGCATGGCAGATGTCAGGGGTTCGACTCCCCTAGGCTCCACAGCGTTGGAGGCCCCTGACCTGCGGAAGCGTAGGTCAGGGGGCCTCTCTGTGTTCATAACGTCAGCACCGTGTCAGCACCGGTCTGATTTGCGGTGCCTTCCATGGCGTACAGCAAGAAACGGGACAAGCGCGACGGAACGGCGAGCTTCACCGTCATGTGGAGGGCCGGCGGAGCCCGTGGTGGCAAGCAGGAGTCCGAGGTCTTCGAGGACGAGACGGCCGCCGAGCGCTTCCGTGACCTGGTGAACGGGCACGGTCAGCAGTGGCCACCCGGGTGGGTACGGGGGCAGGGGTTCGTAGCCGAACTCCGCAGGCCGGGCACGATGTTCGAGCCTTCGCCCTGGCCCACATCGACCGGCTTACCGGCATTCAGGGTGATAGTCCCGCCGGACGGTTGTCATCAGGTGGAGCCTGTGGGAGAGGCTTCAGCGCCGGGCCAAGGGGCTCAAGCAGAACGATCTTCTTTACACCGGTCCCGAAGGCAGACGATGAGATGCAGGAACGTTTCGCCGCCTTCGATGGCTGCCCGCCATCGAACTTGCTGCGGAGAAATACGGACTCATCAAGCGACCCAGGATCCACGACCTCCGGCACTCACACGCGTCGTGGCTGATCGCCGCGAAGGTGCCGCTGCCCGCCATCCAGGCCAGGCTGGGGCACGAGTCCATCACGACCACCGTGGACCGGTACGGACACCTCCCGGACGCCCTGGACGATGAGGTCATGGCCGCTGTCGAAGTCGAGTTACGACAACGCCCTCGCCGAGAGCTTCTGGCAGGGGCTGAAGAGAGAGACGCTGCACCAGAGGTGTTTCACGACGATCAGCCAGGCCAGGCTGGAAATCTTCCAGTGGCTGACGTACTACAACGGGCGAAGGCGCCACAGCTCGCTCGGCTACCTCTCACCCGTCGAGTTCGAACAGCAGCACCAAACAGAACGTAGACTCACACTCGCGGCATGAACCCCTGTGTCCACACTCCGGGGGGCACCTCAGCATGGAGCCGCCCCCGGTTTGGGTACCAGTCTTCGGCTGCCTCAACGGGCTTCGGAATCCAACCCGAAGCGCCGGATGATGTCCGGGTGGGTGGAAGCGGCAACATGATCGGCAAGGGGCCAGACGCCTCGCTGATGTCCGAGATCCTCGTAGTGCAGCGGCTGGTCCAGATCGAACCCCTATGGCGAGGCGTCTGTGACAGCGGTCAGGATCCGTTCGTCGGGCCCGGGGCCCAGCCCGTGCAAGATCACCGTACGGCCGAGATGGCTCGGCAGCACCACCGTCCAGAGGTCTGCGAATTCCCAGCGGCGGCCGACAACGGTCTCCGTGTCCCGATCATGGAGCTGCCACTCTTCGGTCGGCCAACTGCTGATCTGTGCAGCTTCCTCTTCAGCCACGCCATAGAGCGGGCGGCGGAGCCGCTCACGATCGGCCTCGGTGGCCAGGGGAAGAAGAACCCCGTCAGGACTTGGAGCTGGGCCGACCGGGAATGTGACTGAGAATGGACTTGGAGAAACCCCCATCGACGCAGACATCTTGGCCGGTGACATATCCTGCCAGCGGGCTGACAAGAAACTCGATCACGTTCGCGATATCCATCGGGTCGCCAATTTTCGACAACGGGATGATTTTTTCCCTTGCCTTCTTGACTTCGGGATCGAGGTACATTTGTTCAGTCATCTGCGTGCGAGTCATTCCCGGGGATACCACGTTCACGCGGATTCCGTCAGGTGCCCATTCCAGTGCGAGTGTCTGAGCCAACAGCGTGAGCGCAGCCTTGGTCGGACTGTATGCACCTGATCCGGCATGTGGGAGCTGGCCGGACATTGAAGAGGTGAAACAGGCGGACCCGCGGCTATCCTTCAGGTGCGGGTAACTTGCTTTGGCAAGTAGCCACGCCCCGCGGAGGTTGACGGAGAACATGCCGTCCCAGTCCTCGAGGGAGAGATCCTTGAGTGCGCCAGGGTTGGCGATTCCGGCATTTGCCACCAGCGCATCCAAGCCGCCGAACTCGTCGACCACAGCGGTTACCAGCTGACCAGGTACGTCGGGATCACCCAGGTCTCCTGTCAATGCAATGGCTTTGCCGCCCATCGACTGGATCGATCGGACGACCTCGTCTTGTCGCGCGTTCGCAGTAAGGCCGGATACTGCGATCATCGGCTGTTCGCCACGGGCAAGCGCTGCCTCTGCGAGCCTCAGGCTTGCAGCCGCGCCGATGCCGCTGCTTCCGCCACTGACCAGAGCTCTCATCGCACACTCTCCTTGTATATTTCCAGCGGGCATACTCAGCAGGTCACACAAGTCGTGACAGCTTTCTGATGCGTTTCGAAGCACTTCGACTCACACCGGTGATCGAGAAATGTCACCTTACTGTTCGATGAGCCTCGGAGTCGCTCTGAACACCGATGCGCTGAAATCACTCTCCGAGATTCCAACCCTCTTCACTGAGGTCACGCATCGCCTTCGCGAATTCTTCAAGGGTGTTCTCTTCGCGGATGACTTCGAGCACGACGTTGTCTACCCCAATTGTTTCTTGGACTGCTTTACCCAGCCCGTTCCAATCGATCACCCCAGTGCCGATGGGGTCGTGGCCCCACGTTTCAGTACCCGTATCGGAGATATGCATGAGTGCAACCGATCCGTGGTGTGAGCGCAGACTCGATACGGGATCCTCCCCGATGTAAGCAGCGTTCGCGACGTCGTACACGATTTTTAGTGCATCATCATTGACCGTGTCGACGATATCTGCCAGTTCCCCGATCGTCGGAGCAAAGCAGTAGGGGGTGTTCTCGAAGAGGAGTCGTTTTCCCGCCCGCTTGGCCAGCGGGATCAGCTCTTCCAGGCTTTCGTGCATCCACCCGTGGACATTCTCGAGTGAGGGGGAGATCATGGGGCGCCGTGTGCCGGGTGAGATCACAATTTCCGGGACATCCCAAGCTACCGCAAGATCGATCACCGACGTGATGTGCTCGATGCTCTTCCGGCGCATGCTGGCACCAGGACTGGCCAGATTGATGTCGTATCCGCCGGCGTTAAGGGATCGGATCTTGGCGCCGTTCTCGTTGAGCGTCGCCAGGATTCGCGAATGCTCGGAGCTGGAGATCTCTTCCGGCCAGCAATGTGGAGAGCTGATGGGAACCTCGAAGGTAATGTACCCATTCTGGACCAGCTCAGATATCGCATCGATGGCCGTTGCCGACCAAAGATATGAAAAAGTGTTGATGATCATATGAATTTCCGTTCAATCTTTGAGGTGCCCCCATCGCGCGCTCGGGAGCAGGGGCGGCTACGACCGGGAGTCCTCGAACCGTTCAGGGGCTGAACTGGCAGCAGTGGACGAGTTCTCGCTCATGACGACGGCGATGGTGTCGGTCGCGGAAACGATCTCCCGCGGGGCGCGGCTGCCGGTCTCCGGGAGCGTGAAGTAGACGACGAGGCACAGGGCGACGATGACGATCATGTAGATCGCCACGTACATGGGCCGTCCGGCGCCGACGAACGCGGCTGCGATGAGGGGTGCGGTGCCGCCGAAGAGGGCGATGACGATCTGATGGGCGAATCCGATTCCGGAGACGCGGACCGAGGCGGGGAACAGCTCAGCCTGGATGGTGGGGTAGACGCCTTGCCAGATTCCGAGGACTACCCATCCGGAGGCGGCGACGATGACGTAGACACCGAAGCCGGGCGCCTGCAGGAGGAGAAGGAGCGGATAGAACAGGACGATCATTCCGATGGCGCCGATGATGGGGAAGATCTTCCGGCGACCGAGACGGTCGGAGAGGTAGCCGCTGGCAGGAACGACGACAACCAGCAGGGCTAGGCCGATCGCGCTGCCGGTAAGGGCGGAGGACAGGTCTCGGCCCGAGGTGAGGTTGGCGTAGGTGGGCAGGAACGTCGCCCAGGTGTAGTAGGCCACGGCGGGAGCGGAAAGGGCAGCAGTCTGCAGGAGCGCCTTGGGGTGCTCGCGGAGCAGCTGGAGGAGCTTCGCGGGTGCGGACTTCTGCTCGACGAGCGTGCTGGCTTCGAACTCCGGAGACTCGTCCGAGCGGGCGCGGAGGATGAGTCCAGCGACGCCGATCACACCACCGATGATGAAAGGGATCCTCCATCCGTAAGACGCCAAGGCGTCGGCGGCGAAAAGAGAGGTGACGGTGGCTGCGGCGCCCGTTGCGGCGAGGGTTGCCAGCCCGCTGGCCATGTTGGTGAAGGACCCGAAAAAACCGCGCCGGTTGGCTGGAGCGTGTTCCACCATGTACGCGATGGCGCTCTGCCCCTCGACGCCGGCGGAGATGCCCTGGAGGATGCGGGCGACGACGAACAGGATCGGCGCGAAGTAGCCGATGGTCGCGTACGAGGGTGTAAGCCCGATGATCAACGCGCCGAGAGCCATCCCCGAGACCGCGAGAGACAGGACGCGTCGGCGCCCGTACCGGTCGGCAAGCGGCGAGATGACGATGCCGCTCAGAGGCCGCACGATGAACCCGATGGCGTAAGTGAGGAACGCGGCGATGAGGGACGCGAACTGGGAGCCCGAGGGGAAGATCTGCGCGGAGAAGACAGAGGCGAGAAGACCGTATATATACCAGTCGTACCACTCGACAAAGTGCCCGACGGTTCCGGCGAGCAGGTTACGGGCCTGCCCCTTGCGCGGGGCAGGATCTGCGCTGTCGAGGGTGGACGCGCTGGGCGCGCAACGTGAGGGCGTCATTGCATTCTCCATTGCATTTGGCCGCGAGTGAGCATCCCAACGCCCCGGGCCGAGGGTCGCTGAACTTGTTGAAGGGGTGTCTGCCTGTCTAGGCGGAGAGTTCCTCGTCGGCGACGAGGTAGGCATAGCTCGGCCAGCTCCGGGAGATGTCAGCCGCAGCCGCGAGCAGGGGCGGCGACAGCTCGGCCATGCGTGCTCGGGTCATCCGCACGGAGGGGCCCGCGATGCTGATCGTCCCGGTGGCCTCCCGGCCCGGTCCGGCTCCGTGGATGGCGGCCGCCACGGCACTGATACCGAGGTCCATCTCCTCAATCGTCGTGGCGTATCCGCGGTGACGAACCTCGTCGAGCTCGACCTGGAGAGCGGACCGATCGAGGGTGGATCTGGGGGTGACGTCGAGACGGCTCTCGTTCGCCAGCACGGTCGCGACTCGGTCCGGAGAAAGAGTGGCGAGCCACGCCTTCCCGGATGCAGTGGCGTGGGGGACCGCGTCCTGGCCCATGACGGGGTCGATGCGGAGGGACGAGTTCGCACCCTGGGCTTTGGCGATCCACTTCAAGGAGTCGTTGGTGGCTACCGCCAGGCGAACGAGCTCTTCACACTCCGCCGCGAGCGAGTCCAGGCTTCGCTGAGCCCACGTTTCCACTGCTGACGAGGACAGCTGGCGGAGCCCCAGGGCGCCGAGGCTGTGAGTGGCGAAGTAGCTGGAGGTGCGGGGATCCTGATTCACATAGCCCGCATCGACCAGGGCGGCGAGGAGGCGATGAGCGATGGCCTTGTTGACGCCCAGGCGCTCGGCGATCTCCGTGACGCGTCGGCCTTCGGGATGCGGCGCCAGCAGTTCGAGCACACGCATCGCATTTGTGACGTCATCGGCTAGTGCCATGTCCTCGTCTCCTCGCCATCGTGGATCCGCGTCCGCGTCTGTAACGCTGTTACGAAAAATCACACGCGTCCGCCTGGCTGTCAAGCCCTCCTGGTCGTCAGACCCCGGGAACGCAGCGGTCAGATCTGCTGCACCAGCTCACGCAGACGCGTGAACGCCGACTCGTCATCGTTCACGACGACGTCGTGCTCGCCGGTATTCCAGCGGCACTCGAGTGCACCGAATCGCTCCCAGTAGACGTCCCATCCGGCGAGCTTGACCCGGTCCCGCTCGCTGCCGCGCTCGATCAATCGTTGCCGCACGACCTCGGGCGAGGTGCGCACGTGGATCACCCGGATGCGAGCGGCGGGCCAGCCTGCACTCTCGGTCGAGCGACGCAGGAAGTCGGGGTCTCCGAGGTACGCCACGAACGGTGCATCGAGGACGACGGAGTGGCCGAGTTCCAGATTCCGGCCGGCGGTCGCGAAGAGCGTCTCGTACTCGGCCGGCATGACCCTCCGCAGGTACAGCTCGTTCGATTCCCGATCGGAGGGATCCTGTCCGAACGCCTCGAGAGCCACTCGCACGAGGGGCCCGGCGAGCGTGTCCTTGTCGAGATACGCCGCGCCCGTGAGGGAGCTGAGGTGTCTCGACAGGGTCGACTTACCCGACCCTGCCCCACCGAGCGTGATGTAGGCAACGGGCAGGGCCTGGACGTCGGTTGTCATCGCTTCACTCGCGCGATCGCGGCCACGAACTCCTTCGCCGCCGCGGTGACCTTGCCCATGTCGCCGTCGGGGCGACCGGCCTTGGTGATGGCGCTGCCCACTCCGACCGCCGCGACGCCTGCGGCGAACCAGTCGCCGACATTGGTGGTGGTTACGCCACCCGCCGGAAGGATCGGGACGTGCGCGAGCGGCGCCAGGACCGCCTTGGCGTAAGGGATGCCGCCGGCTTCGGTGGGGAAGAGCTTGACGATGTCCGAGCCGGCCTCGGCCGTATCGAGGATCTCGGTCGGCGTGTAGGCGCCACTGATGGTGACGACCTGGTAGCGGTTGGCGACGCGGATCATCTCGGGGTTGAGGTTCGGGCTGACGAGGAACTGCGCGCCGGCCTGAATGCTCGACCAGGCGGCGTGCCCGTCGAGGACGGTGCCCGCGCCGAAGACGACATCTTCACCGGCGAAGCGCTCGGTCAGACGCTCGATCACGGTGAGGGCGCCGGGGATCGACAGGGTGATCTCGAGGGCGCGGATGCCGCCGGCGACGGCTGCCGAGGCGACCTCGAACGCCTCCTCGGCGGTGTCGAGGCGGACGATGAGGATGTTGCCGGAATCGCGGATGGTCTCTATGACGTGGAGTTTCTGGAACATGACCCCGATGGGTACACCACTTTGGCGCGCTTCGCGAGCCGCGATCCCGATGCGTTGACGAATCGCGGCGAGGTATTGCACCCTGGGCTGCAATCGATCTCAGCAATCGTTCTCATTCGGGGGCGACTGATGCGCCGGGATCCTCATCGAGACGAAGGAGTCCACGGCGGTGGATCATTCCTCTTCGGCTCCTCGGCCCTCGGCCGTGGTGCTGGGTGCGTCCCACTGGCACGCGCCGCTGTACTGTGCCGGGCTCGCTCGACACTTCCGCGTGACGGCGGTGCAGGACCCCGACCCCGCGGTCTCCCGGGCATTCGCCGAGCCTTTGGGCGCACCCGTCGCGGCGAGCGTCGACGAGGCTCTGGACCAGGACGGCATCGAGGTGGCGTTCGTGTTCTGCCCGCACCACGAGATGCTCGCGGTCGGCCGAGAGCTCATCGACCGCGGCATCCCGTTCGTGATCGAGAAGCCAGCCGGTGCGAGCCTCGACGACCTTCGGACGATCGAGGAGGAGGCGCGCTTGGCCGCCGTGCCGACGACCGTGCCGCTCGTCCAGCGCGGCGCCCCGATCGACACTTGGCTGCGACAAGCCGGCGACATTGTCTACGAACGGATGGCGTTCGTCGCCGGTCCGCCCTCGCGGTACCGGCGCAACGGCAACCCGTGGATGCTCGAACCCGCCCTCTCCGGCGGCGGCAGCCTGATGAACCTCGGCCCGCACTTCGTCGACCTGGCGATTCGCCACCTCGGACACCCCGTCGACGTCGTCCAGAAGCTCTCCACCACGCTGCACGGCGAGGCGGTCGACGATCACTCCACGATGGTCCTGACCACCGCCACGGGCCGCGAGGCAATCGTCGAGGTCGGCTACGCGTTCCCCCCCTCGCCGCTGAAGCGGTACTGCAGCTTCACCGCGGCCGGGACCAACGGGTTCGCCACCGTCGACACCAACGGCGACGCGACATTCACCGACCAATCCGGCGTCACCAAGAGCGCCGTCCTCGAAGTCGACAGCGACCCGCTGTACGACGTCTTCGTCACCGGCGTCGCCGACACGCTCACGACCGGGTTCGCGGGCCTGCCGACGCTCGCCGAGCTTGTGACCACTATGGAGCTCATCTGGTCGCCGCACCTGGAGAGGACGGCACGTCGTGGCTGAGGTGAGCATCGACGACGTCGCCGAAGCGGCCGGCGTGCACCGCTCGACCGTGTCGCGCGCGTTCTCGAAACCGGACGCCGTGCGCGCGGCGACCCGGGAACACGTGCTGCGTGTCGCAGCGGAGCTCGGGTACTCGATGAACCCCCTCGCGCAGGCTCTCCGCCGCGGCTCAAGCAACCTCATCCCGCTGATCGTTCCGGACCTGACCAACCCGTTCTTCGCCGAGCTGGCGCGCACGACCGCCGCCGCCGCCGAAGCACGCGGCTACCAGCTGATGCTCTGCATCACCGACGGCGACACCGGGCAGACCGCCGACTACGTGAGCGCGATGCACTCCATGTACTCCCCCTTCGGCATCGTCGCCCCCTCGACCCGGGTCAACCTCGAGGCGCTCCGCCGGTACGCGTTTCAGAACCGGGTCGTCGTCATCGACCGGGTCGAAGACGACCCGGCCGTGCCCACCGTCACTGTCGACAGCGCCCGGGGCGTCGACCTCGCCTTCGACCACCTCCTTGGTCTCGGCCACTCGAACATCGCCTACGCCCCGGGGATCGTCGGCACGTACACCGCCCAGGATCGCTGGGACGCCTACCACCACGCCGCCGAGCGTCACGCCATCCCGCCCGTCGTCCTGGAGGCGGCGCCCGGCGCCGAACCGGGGCCGGGGATCTTGGACCACTGGATGCGGGAACCGATCCGCCCGACAGCGGTGATCGCCTCCAACGACCTCATCGCATTCGCCATGATCTCCGAGCTCGGCTCGCGCGGACTGTCCGTGCCCGCCGACCTGTCGGTGATCGGCTTCGACGGCCTCGACCTCGGCGCCCAGTTCAACCCCCGGTTGACCAGCGTCCGACAACCAATCACCGACCTCGGACGGATCGCCATCGAACTCGGCGAGGGCCTCATCGCCGGCGGCCCACCCGAACACGTCGTGCTCGAGCCATCGCTTCTCATCCGCTCCTCCACCCAGGAACACCGCTCATGAATCCGAACCCCGGTCGCCTTCCCGGTCTCCAATATGTGGACCACATGGCCTTCACCGTCCCCGACCTCGACGACGCCACCCGCCTGTTCACCGTCCTCCTCGGCGCCGAGGAGCTCTATCGCTCCACCCGCGGACCCGATGCCGCGGTCATGCCGGAGCACTTCGGCGTGCCCGCGGACGCACACCTGGAGCTGCGCATGCTCCGGCTGCCGCCGAACCTGAACGTGGAGCTGTTCCAGTGGTGGAGCGAGGACCGCTCCCCCGTGTTCCCGCGCGCCAGCGATGCGGGCGGGCACCACCTCTGCTTCGTCGTCGACGACGTGGACGACGTCGTCGACGCGGTCGCCGACCTCCGGGGCATCGAGATCCTCGGTGCGCGCAAGGAGGTCGCCGGCGACAGCCCCGCCGTCGCCGGGAACCGGTGGGTGTACGCCCGCACCTCTTGGGGGCTCATCCTCGAGTTCGTCGACCGCTCGCGGGTCGTCGATCCCCCGCGTCTCGTCGGGCCCCACGACTGGCACACCCACTCGACCTCGAAGACCTCGAAGACCTCGGAGACACCCTCGTGAAGATCGCCGGCCACACCCTCGGCACTCCCGACCACACCGTTCCCGAAGCGCTTAAACTCTTCGCCCGAGCCGGCCTGGATGCCGCCGAGGTGATCTACCAGGACGACTACACGAGCGGTCTGCCCATCGGCGGTGCCGCGGCAGCGGCGGAAGCGGCACGCGTCGCCGACGGCGAAGGCATCCCCGTCATCGGGCTCACCCCGTACACGACCGCCATCAACGCGACCGACGAGCGCATACGCGGAACAGCCGTCGACGAACTGCGATCGGCCATCGACATCGCCCACGCGATCGGGGCGAACCGCATCCGCGTCTATTCCGGCGCGTGGCAGCCGGACCGGCAGGACCACGCCGCGCACTGGGCGCAGCTCGTCCGCTCGTTCCAGGAGCTCTCCGGCCCGGCGGCGGACGCAGGCGTCGTGCTCTGCGCCGAGAACCACTTCGGCACCATGACGCAGACCGCGCGCGACACCGCCAAGCTCATCCGCGCGGTCGACTCGCCCGCCGTCCGCGTCCTCTACGACCAGGCGAACCTCACCTTCACCCACGACGAGGACGTCGACGACGCCTTCGCCGTCCAGGGCGATCTCATCGGCCACGTGCACGTCAAGGACCTTGTCTTCAAGGACCCGAACGCCCCGTTCGTCGCATCCGAAACGGCGCGCGTGCACGCCGAGGAACGCGCCGTCATCTCGCGCGTCGTCGGCGACGGCACCCTCGCCTGGTCGCCCATCCTCCGACGCCTCCGCGAGGTCGGCTACGACGACGTGCTCTCGCTCGAATACGAGTACCGGTGGCATCCGCAGGATCTCGACGCCCCCGAGATCGGATTCCGTCGCGGCGCCGAGCACCTCCGTACGCTGCTGCGACAGCTCGATGTCAAGGCGACCGGCCAGAACGCCGAGGTCCGCTCGTGACCGCACTGCGCGTCGGCGTGGTTGGCGCCGGCAACATCGCCAGCATCGCGCAGCTGCCCACCCTCGTTCAGCGCGACGACGTCGAGCTGCGCGCCCTGGTGTCGCGGCGCGAGGACCCGAGCCCGCTGCAGCGTCGGTGGGGGTTCGCGAACGTGTACCGCACGGTCGACGCGATGCTCGACGCCGAAGAGCTCGACGCCGTCTTCGTGCTCACTCCCCGCTCCGAGCACGTCGCGGCCGTCGAGAGCGCCCTCCGCGCTGGCACCGACGTGTTCTGCGAGAAACCCCTCGCCACCTCGACCTCCGACTCGGTCCGTCTCGCGGAGCTCGCCGACAAGCACGGCCGCATCCTGATGGTCGGCCTGAACCGGCGGTTCGCGCCCGTGTACGTCGCTGCGAGGGAAGCGTTCGGTGCGGCCGGAGCGTCGTTCTGCGTCGCGCAGAAGAACCGCGCCGGCTCCGAGTACCGGGCCACGTTCGAGAACGCGATCCACATGGTGGACCTCCTCCGCTGGTTCTGCGGCGGAGACGTCGTCGAGGTCACCAGCGCGGCCGCCGGAACCGACCCCTGGGAGGAGGACGGCACGGCCGCCCTCATCCGGTTCTCGACCGGGAATACGGGCCTGCTGGTCGCGGCCCGAGCCGCCGGAGCGTGGGGTGAGAAGCTCGACGCGTACGGGCAGCTGCGCTCGGCGGAGGTCATCGCCCCCGACACCGTCGCGGTGACGGCGGACGGCGTCCGCACCGTCCGGTCGATGAGCCCGGAGGCATTCGGCTGGGCGACCGCGACCGAGACCTTCGGCTTCGCCGACGCGGTCCGCCACTTCCTCGACCGCGTTCAGGACCGGCAGCAGCCGCTGACCTCCGGATGGGAAGCGGTCAAGACCCAGCAGCTACTCGACAAGATCCTCGCGGCGGCAGGCCTGCCCACCGAGGAGCAGGAGGGACGCACGTGGTCCAGCAAAGCAGTGCACTAGCACCTCTGCCCCAGGTCGCCCTGGTCACCGGCTCCAGCGGCGGCATCGGCGCGGCCGTCGTCGAGGCGCTGCAGGCGCGCGGGGACATCGTCGTCGGGGCCGACCTCGCACCGCTCGGCGGGCAGGACATCACCGGCTTCTCCGAGCTCGACGTCACCGACGAGCAGCAGACCGCCGAAGTGGTACGCCGGACCGTCGCCGAGCACGGCCGCATCGACGTCCTCGTCCACGCCGCGGGGGTGCTCGGCGGCACACCCGATCCGCTGGCGACCACGACCGAGGAGTTCGATCGCACCATGCGCATCAACGCCACGGGCACGTTCACCATCACGCGCGAGGTCGCGAACCTCATGCGGGGCAGCGGCACGAAGGGCACCATTCTGCTGCTGTCGTCGGTCGCGGCCAAGGAAGCGCGGCTCGACTACCTGCCGTACAACGCCAGCAAGATCGCCGTGCTGCACATCATGTGGTCGATGGCGAAGATCCTCGGACCGGACGGGATCTCGGTCAACACAGTCAACCCCGGACCGGTGAACACGCCGATGTGGACACTGCTCGCCGACCAGTCCGGCTCCGCGCAGGCAGCACGCGACGCTCGCGCCGCGCAGCTCCCCATGCGACGCTTCGCCGAACCGGCCGAGGTCGCCAACGCGATTGGCTTCCTCACGGACCGGGCCAACCGGTACATCACCGGCGTCTCTCTCGACGTCGCCGGTGGAGCGCATCTCGGTATGGGGTCCTAGGGACCCCCTTATCGATCCGGGCCGAGGCCCGGCGGAGCCGGACGGCAAGCTCCGAGGAGTCGAAGTTGAGTACTGCGCTGTCGTCACCTTCGTCCAGCAGCTACGGGGGCCCGGATCCCTGGACGCCGGCCGCGCGAACGGTGACAATGACGGCGCGGATGGCGCGGGCAACCGCCATCGCACCGAGAGCGACGGCGGCCATCCAGAGCCCGGTGGAATGCGGGCGCCGGGACATGCGGGCGTAGCGGCGAGTCCATCGGCACGCCGTGCCGAGCGCGTACATGAGGTACAGGCCGGCCCCGCCGTAGAAGAACGTGATCTGCGGAGTCGTCATGTCGGCCGTGCTGAAGGAGCCGGCGAAGACCTCGTGCGGCACCGACCCGGCAGCCGCAGTGATCGCCACCGCGCCGATCCCGACAACGACGGCTTCCTTACGGGCCCTACGTCGGCCCGCATCCTCGTCGGCTGCTGAGCGAGATGCGGGAGCGGATGCGCGGCCTCGCCCGACGCGCCGCGACCTACCCCGCCGAGGGCATCGACTACGGGGCGGTCCGCTACTGACGGGCGGTGCACCCGTACGGGGGCTCAGGGGTGTCCGCGACCACGCGTACGCGCCCCTGAGCCTCCCCCGATCGAGCGGAGAACACGAGGAGACCACGAGTGAGGCAGGGGACATGACAGGGAGTGGGCAGGGGCCGCGTACCACCGGCCCGTGGGCGGCGCTGGCTGCCCTGTCGCTGGGACTGTTCATGATCGTGGTGGACACGTCGATCGTGTCGGTGGCCGTGCCGGCCATGGTGCGCGGCCTCGGCACCGGTCTCAACGCGGTGGTGTGGGTCACCAGCGTCCACCTGCTCGCGTACGCCGTCCCCATGCTGTTCACCAGTCGGCTCGGCGACCGCTACGGCCCCCGGCGGGTCTTCGTCGCCGGGGGCCGTGTTCACCGCGGCCTCCCTGGGCGCCGGGCTCTCCACGGGCGTGGAGACGCTGATCGCCGCCCGCGCGGTGCAGGGTCTGGGGGCGGCGCTGCTGACCCCGCAGACCCTGACCCTCATCACTCATCTCTTCCCGGACGGCGACCGCGGCCGGGCGATGGGAATCCTCGGCGGAGCCTCCGGGCCGGCCACCGTCACCGGCCGGGCGACGGGCGACGCCGACCTGGGGACGACCCCCCCATGGCCTCCCCGGACACCTGGCCCGCCGAGGGCACCAGCTCGCCGAACAGGCCGTCCACAACGGCCTGACCCAGGCGGCGAGGGAGACCCTGATCCCCCTGATCGCGGTCCTTCTCCTGGGCACGCCGACCGGCGCCGCGATGCGCTGTACCGCACCGGCCCAGGGCCCCTCACAGCCGACCGATCATCCTTCCCCGCGCACCCCCGTCACCCTCAGGAAAGGCTCCTCATGATCTCCCCCGCTCGGTCCCGCGCGTCGCCCTCGTCACCGGCGCCAACAAGGGCGTCGGACGCGCCGTCGTCGAGCAGCTCGCCGACCTCGGTACGACCGCCTACCTCGGAGCCCGCGACGGAGAGCGCGGCCGGGCGGCCGCGAGTGAACTGCGCGCCGACGGCCCCCCGCGTCGTCAACATCAGCAGCGTGCTCGGCTCGCTCACCGCCGCCGCCGAGAACCACGACCCGACCGGCGCCTTCCCGGACGGCGGCTTCCCCGTCCTCCTCGGCTACAGCCTCTCCAAGACCGCGGTGAACGCCCTCACCGTCATGTACGCCAACGAACTGCGCGAGGAGGGCATCCTCGTCAACTCCGTCTCCCCGAACTGGGTGCCGACCGATGCCAACGACCACTCCGGCATCCTGTCGCGGGAACAGGGCGCCGTCATGCCCGTACGGATGGCCACGCTCCCCGACGGCGGCCCGACCGGCACCTTCACCTGCTCCGACGCCACCGGGGCCGGGTTGACGCTGCCCTGGTGAGCGGGGCGCCGCGGGCCGGGTCACGCTTCGTACCGCACCAGTCGTACCGGTCCGAAGAGGCCCGTACGGACCTGGCCCGCGGTGACCGCCGTCGTCGGGGACGCGTCGTCCAGGTAGCCCGCGAGGGTGCCGCGGACCACGATCTCCAGGTCGTTCTCCCCGGGGCGCAGGGCACCGGTGATCTCGGTGCGCCAGGGGCCCCAGACGAGCCGGTCGACCAGCGCGCCGTTGACCAGCACGTCGGCCGTGCCGCGCACCTCGCCCAGGTCGAGCACCAGGCGCCCGCCGGGCGGTGCGCGGAAGACCGTACGGTGGCGGACCTCGCCGCCCAGGGCGCGCAGCCCGAGCTCCTCCCAGGCCACCAGCTCCGCCGGGGCCTCGGCGACCTCGGCCTCGATCGCCGTGTCCAGCAGGGCGCCGCCGTGCCGGCCGTCGGTCGCCGTGACCCGCAGCAGGACCTCCGTCCCGGCGGGCAGCGGGGCGGGGAAGCGGACCCGGCCGTCCGCCGCCGGACGGTACGTGCGGTCCGCCGCCGTCACCGCCACATCGAGGGCGGTGGGGATCCGCAGCGCGGTCGTCCCCAGCGGCGCCGGGAAGCGGAGCCACTCGGTCCGTGCGCCGTCTTCCCCGGCGGCCGGTGACCGGGGCACCAGGGGCAGTACGACACCGCCTTGCGCCGCTCCCGGCTCCAGCCAGCTCGCGCCGGGCAGCGGATGCGGTCTGACCCGGGCGCACAGGAAACGCGGGTCGCGCGGGTGGTGCCGGCGCGGCGCGGCCGATGTCCAGCCCGGGCCGCTGAGCACGTCCAGGGTGCGGGAATCCACCGTCGCCGCGCCGCCCTCGCCGAGCCGCAGCGCCAGCGTGTTCTCCCCCGGGCGCAGCACCGTACGCAGGTCGTAGGGGTGCACCCGGATCTCGCGGTGGCCCGGGTACGGGTTGAAGTCGCCCTGGCGGCCCACCTCGACGCCGTTGACCAGCACCGTGCAGGCGCCCTCGCAGCCGACCAGCACCTCCGCGTCGTCCGGGACCTCCGCGAGCCGGAAGACCCGGGTCGGCTCCGTGCCGGTCAGCCACTCCGGCCTGCGGTACGCGGCGGGGTCGGTGACCACGGCGAAGGAGGCGCGCAGCGGCCCGTCGCGCTCGGCGGTGAACTCGATCTCCACCTCGACCGTGCGCCCCGCCGTGTGCGCGGGCAGCGGGCTGAAGGACTGGTACCCCTCGCCCTCGGCGGGCAGTCCGGTGCCGTCGATCCGTACCCGGCGCGCCGCCCCTGCCCCCACGGCGAGCCAGCGCGCCGCCCCGTCCTCGCCCCCACCGTCCCCGGCCGTCCCGTCGGGCTCGGGCAGCTCGATCCGGGTGCGTACGGCGACGGTGGCGCCGCGCGGCACATGGCGCCAGTCGAGGAACTCCTCCGGTACGTACCCCTTGGGGCCCAGCGGCCCTTGGTGCGCGGGGTCCTTGTGGATGCCGCGGGAGAGCGACCACCGGGCGGGCCGCCAGGTTCCGTCCGGGTCGCGGACCTCGGCGAACGGGCCGTACCCGGCGACGACCGGCCGCCAGTCGCCGGGCCCGTCGCCGTCGGCCCGGTGCTCCAGGCGCCAGACCTCCACGGGCAGGACGCCCGTACGGTCGGCGGCGGCCAGGTCGCCGTGGGTGTTGTCCAGCGTCGAGCGCGCCAGCGCCCGCCACGGGCCCTCTACGGGGGTGCTGTCCACGGGCTCGCCCAGCGGCTCCCGGGTGGCGTCGGGCAGCTCCGCGCCGAGCACGAGCAGGGTCATGGGGCCGTCGGCGAAGTCGACCTCCACCGTCCAGAAGTCCCCGTCCCCCTCGTCGGCCACCGTCAGCTCCGTACGCGCCCCCGTCCGCGGGTCCCAGCGCTGCGCCCGCAGCGGCGGCAGGCCCTCGACGGTGACCCGCGCGCGCCGGTCGCCCGGCGGCACGAAGACGTAGCCGTCCTCCCGCAACTGGCGCCAGTACTCGTCCCACGGGAAGCCCGCGTCGGCCCAGTCGTGCCGGTCCAGCCCCGCCAGCCGCGTCATCGGCGCCTTCGTACCGCTGAGCTCGTCGTGCGCGGCGAGCAGCACCACCCAGGTGTCGTCCGGGGGCCGTGCCGGGTTCTCCCGCGGCGTCGCGCCCCCCGGTGCCCCCAGCCGCCGCAGCAGATACGGCGCGTCGGCCCGTACCCGGACCGGCCCCGCCGCCAGCGCCGCCGGTACGTCCCGCGGAGCGGCGACCCGCACCGCGAGCCCGGCCAGCGCCGGGCCCACCGGGCTCCGGCCGACGCGGATCACCCGGCCGCCCGCCCGCGCGAACTCCGCGAGGACCGACTCCGCCGCCGCGTCGACGAGCGCCACGTCGGGGATCACCACATTGCGGTAGGTCTCCCGGCCGATCCGCAGCCCGCCGTCCCCGGTGACCGTGGCGCCCGCGACGGTCGCCTCGTCCAGCGTGTCGTGATCGGCCCCGGCCCGCTCCAGCACCCCGCGGCGCTCCGCGAACCAGGCGCTCACGCCGTTCAGTTCGTGGTACGCGGCGACCGCGCGCCGCGCGGGCGGCAGCGGCCCGTCCAGCGTCAGATACGCCTGGGCGGTGCTCGTCGGGGAGAGCAGCACCGTGTCGCAGACGTGCGTACCGGCCGACAGCACCGAGCAGAGCCGGGTCACCGCCCCGGCGAACTGGTGGTACGAGGGCCAGTACGGCTGACGCCAGCAGGTGGACGGCGGGGCCCACTCCCACCAGCCCCCGGCCGTCGAGTAGTAGACGGCGTGCGGGTCGTAGAGGTTGGCGCCCCGGCGCAGAAAGGGCGCGAGCCAGTCGTACGTCTCCTCCAGCGTGCCGCCCCAGCCGGAGGAGTGGAACGCCTCGATCCAGGTCCGCGGGCCGCCGTGCGCGTGCGCCAGTGAACTGTGCGCCTTCGGGTCGCCCCAGTGGTCACTGCCGGGCGCCCCGTACCCCTTGTGGGTGCCCAGGTAGTCGCCGTAGAGCAGCACCCCGCCCACCGGATCGCCCTCCCGCGCCGGGGACGCCTGGTCGAAGCCGCAGACCAGCCCCCGCTCGGCGAACCAGTCGTCCAGCGGGTCGAAGAACGCCCGGCGCGCCAGCGTGGCCCGGTGCGCGTGGTAGTCCCGGCGGACCCGCGCCGCGTCCCGGCTCACGGCCCCGAGATACCGGGCGCCCTCGGCACTCCGGCCGCCCGCGAACAGCGCGGAGCGCAGCGGCACCAGGTCGTACCCGTACGCCTTCTCGAACGTGGCCGCGAAGTCCCGCCCCCAGGTCGGCATCGGCGGCAGCTCGTCCTGGAAGAACCCGGGGATGACCGTGCCGAACCAGTGCCCCACCTGGCGCTCCAGCTCGCCGTGCACCTGGTCGAGCAGGGCCGCGCACGCCTCGGTGCCGAAGTAGTCGAAGCCGCTGACCCGCTCCTCGATCACCCCGTGGGCCCCCTGGTGCAGGGCGAGTCCGGCGAAATCGGGGCGCCCGGCGGTGAGCCTGCCCTGGAAGTTGGCGCCGGAGAAGCCGATCTGGTCGTACATCCACAGGTGGAAGCCCAGCTCACGCGCGTCCTCGCAGGCGCCGTCCAGCAGCTCGATCCACCGGGGGCTGAGGAAGGGCGGATCGTCGGCGAGCGAGCCGAACATCGGCCCCGTCGGCGCCAGACACATGACCACGGCCTGCCGTACGCCCTGCGAGACCAGCTCCGTCATCTGGCGCCGCAGACCCTGCCGCGTGACCTTCGCGCCGCTCCACCACCAGAGGGGCAGCGGGGTGTACTCCGGCCCCGGCGCGGTGAACCGGGCCAGGAGCTCGCCCGCGCTCGTGCGGGTGTCCGTGTGCGCGTTCGCGGTTCCGATTGATCCCGGATTCATGCCCGCATTCCTGCCCCTGCTCATGCCGTGGCACGCTCCGCCTCGATCAGCTCCAGCGGCTTGCCGGAGGTATTGGGCATGAAGAAGAACCCGACCACGCCGCTGACCAGCAGAAACAGCGACAGCAGACCGCCCACGACGCCGAGCCCGACCTGCGCGAGCGTGGGTACGAAGAAGCTCCAGACGCCGAGGAACACGCGCGCCACCCCGAAGGTGAAGCCCTGCGCCGTGCCGCGCAGCATGGTGGGGAACAGCTCCTGGCTGAAGACCTTGTAGAACGCCTCGCCCGCGAGGGCGCCGCCCGCGCTGAACAGCACGATGTTGACGATGATCACCGGGATCGTGAACGGCAGGACGAGGAAGAGCGCGTACGCCACGATCTGCAACACCGAGCCGACGCCCCACAGCAGCCTGCGCGTCCCGTGCGCCCCATCCGCATGCCGCATGAACACCAGCACCGTCACCGCGATGCTGATCACGAAGCCCGCGCAGGACAGCGCCACGCCCGCGGCCTGGCCCCCGGCGCCGAGCGTCTGGACGAAGTACGGCGTGAAGATGCCCGCCGTACCGGCCGCCAGCCCCCAGAAGACGTAGATCGTCCCGGTCCACGCCAGGGCCCGCAGATGGGCCCCGGAGAACAGCTGCCGTACGCCGTGGCCCGCGGCCGTCCCGGCGGCCGTCCCCGCGGCCGCGGCGGCGGACGCGGCCTGCCAGCGCGGTGACTCGCTGAGCCCCTGGCGCAGCGCCCAGGTGATCAGGGCGACGACGAGCAGATGGAGGAAGACGATCCGGATGCCCAGCAGTCCCAGCGGGGCGAGCACCAGGGCCAGCACCAGGACCACCACGGGCCCCAGCGACCAGGCCACCTGGGTGAAACCGAGCAGCCTGCCGCGCGACTTCGGCGGCGAGAACTCGCCGACCAGCGCCAGTGAGGTGGGCACGTCCGCACCGACCGCCACCCCGATGACGAAGACCCCGAGGAAGAGCATGAGGGAGTCGAAGGAGAGCGCGACACAGAGCACCCCCGCCGCGTACACCAGCAGGTCGTACTTGTAGATGCGCTTACGGCCGAGGCGGTCACCCAGCCGGCCCCCGATGAACGCGCCGATCGCGCAGCCGACCGCGTTCGGGCCGATCGCGGCGAGCGCGCCCACCACCGTGCTGCTCAGCTCCAGATACGTCTGGAACAGGGCCAGCCCGGCGCCGAGGGCCACGATGGATCCCGCGTCCAGATAGGACGCCATACCGGCCAGGACGGACCATCGCCACTGCTGGGAGCTGACCTCCTCCCGGCCGACGGCTTCGCCAGGGGCAGCTCCGACCGTCCGCTGGGCCATGGCTGTTCCTCCTACACGACGTTGTGCCGGGGGGATTTCGGGGCCGGTTGGACCGTACGAGTGGTGTTCATCCGAAGAACTGCGAAGCGGCGGCGTAGCTCCTGGGTTTCTCAAGATGCGTACACATCATGAGGAAGGTATGTAGATCGCCCCGACCGAAAGCGCAACTCGAAGCAGCAGATCCGAAGCAAACAGCAGATCCGAAACAGCAGATCCGGAACTCGATCGAAAGCGAGGGGTCATGGCCGCCTTCAAGGTCAAGAAACTGTGGACCGTCTTCCTCACCGCGTTCTTCGCGGTGCTCGCCTCCCTGGGGCTCACCACCCCGGCCACCGCCGCCGCCCGTGGCGCCCAGCAGCCGGCCGACCGGTCCGGCGCCGACACCGCCGGCCGGCCGGAGCAGGCGCCCGCCGCCGCGCACCGGGCCGCCGCGTCCGTACCGGCGGCCAGATCGTCCGTGCCCAGGGCGACCGTGCCCCGGGCCCTGCCGCGGGCCCGCTCCCTGCCGCCCACGATCAAGCAGCGCATCCGCGCCGAGGCGCACGGCTCGTCACCGTCGGTCCGTCACCTGCCCGCCCTCGCGGTGCCGGACGGTGAAGGTGTTCACTCCGGTGTCGGCGTCGGTGCCGGCACCGGTGCAAGTGCCCGCTCGGACGCCTATTTCGCTGCCCACGGTGACACCCGTTCGGATGCCTCCTCCGGTGCCCGGGCCGACGCTCACCCGCACGCCTCCTCCGGTGCCCGCGGTGACGCCCGTCCGGATGCCCGCTCCGCCGCCCGCCCGGACTCCGCCGCCCGCCCGGACTCCGCCGCCCGCCCGGACTCCGACGCCCGACCCGACGCCCGTGCCGCCGCGGCACTCGTCGCGGCGTGAGGCGCTCGTACGGCCCGGGTGGTCAGGGACGGTCGTCCCGGTTCCGGTCCCGCTCCCCGGTCTCCGCGTCGTCCTGCTTCGCCTGTACCTCGGCGTCGAGCGGATCGACCACATGGCTGCCCTCCAGGGGACTGCCGTCCACCGATGTCAGCGGGGCGCGCTCCGAGACCTCCGTGGCGGCCGGCGGCTCCACCAGCCAGTCCGGGTTCGCCTGCTTGTCCCACCACTTCCACGCCGCGAAAGCTCCACCGGCCACCACACCGAGGACCGCGAGGCCCTTGGCGATCCGGCCGGCCCTGGCCCGGCGCTCGTGCTTGCGCACCAGCTTCCGGATCTCCTTCGGTGTGACCTGTCCGCGCAGGGCGGCCAGCGCCGCCACCGAACGCGCCGCGGCCTGCTCCGCCACCGGCTGGGCCGTGGCCACCGCCAGACCGACCCGTGGCACCGTGTAGTCCGCCGCCTGACGGGCGGCCCTGCGGGTGCGTACGGCGGCACGGTGAGCCGCGTCATCGACCTTCGGGGGTACCCGGGGCGCCACATACGTTCCGTACTGAACACGAGCCTGCTCGGCGGCTTTCGAGACCGCCGGCGCGAGCCGTACCCGTGCTTCGCGGGCGTACAGCGCCGCTTGTTCCTTGGCCAGAGTGGCCTGCTCCTTTGCCGTGCCGGCGTAAGGGGCCACCGCTTCCGCGGCGTGCTGCACGCTGTCCTTCGCCGAACCGGTAGCGGCGAGCACGCTGTCCATGCGGGTCACAGGATCATCCTCCTCGGTGGCGTTCCGTATGTCGCCTGTCCACCCTTTTCGAAATCATGCCTGCCGGTGACGATCCCGGCACGCGTTACGGGCATCCGTGTCATCCCGGGCGTCCGTCCCTTCGGCATGCCCGACGGGCCGTCTGAACCCGCCCTCAGGCCCTGACTTCCGGCCTGACTTCCGGCCTGACTTCCGGACCTTCCCCGGGACCTGCCTTCCGCGGCCGCGTTCCGCCGCTGCTTCCGTGCGAGGATCGTGCACGTCAGCGACGACTCACGGAAGGCACATCGTGGCCGAGCAGCTTTACGCCACCCTCAAGACCAGCCAGGGCGACATCGAGCTGCGGCTTCTGCCCTACCACGCGCCCAAGACGGTCAAGAACTTCGTCGAACTGGCCCAGGGCGAACGGGAGTGGACCCACCCGGCGACCGGCCGGAAGACGACGGAGCCGCTCTACGACGGCACTGTCTTCCACCGCGTGATGAAGGGCTTCATGATCCAGGGCGGTGACCCCCTGGGCAACGGCACCGGCGGTCCGGGGTACGAGTTCGCGGACGAGTTCCACCCCGAGCTGGCCTTCGACAAGCCGTACCTGCTGGCGATGGCCAACGCGGGACCGGGGACCAATGGCTCGCAGTTCTTCATCACCGTCTCGCCGACCGACTGGCTGAACCGCAAGCACACCATCTTCGGCGAGGTCAGCGGCGCCGCGAGCAAGAAGGTCGTCGACGCGATCATCTCCGTCCCGACCAACCCGGGCACCAACCGCCCGCTCCAGGACGTCGTGATCGAATCGGTCGTCGTCGAGACCCGCTGAACCACCGGCCCCGTGCCGACACCACCGGCCCCCGTGCCGACCCGCCGCCGACCGGTTCCCGCACTCCGGGAACCTTCCCGCCCTGCCCGTCCGTAGTGGTTACATACCGGACGGGCGGGGCGGTGCGCTGCGTACCGCCCGCCGCCACGAAGACCGAGGGGACCGATGGACCAGCCGCCAGGAGGCCGCGGAGGCCAGGACCAGCCCGCCGTCACCGACGGCCCGCCGAGCTGCTACCGCCATCCCGGCCGGGAGACGGGCATAAGCTGCACGCGCTGCGACCGGCCCATCTGCCCGGAGTGCATGATCAGCGCCTCGGTCGGATTCCAGTGCCCCGAGTGCGTCCGACAGGGATCCGGTACGGGCCACGGCGCCACCGCCAACCTGCCGCGCACCCTCGCGGGCGGCACCGTCGCCGCCGACCCGCGGCTGCTCACCAAGATCCTGCTCGGCATCAATGTCGCCGTCTTCGTCGCCGTCCTCGCCGTGGGCGACCATGACCGGCTCGTCCTCGACCTCGGGCTCATCGGCGGCGCCTACAGCTCGGGCCAGGTCATCGGTGTCGCGGACGGCGAGTGGTACCGGCTGGTCACCTCGATGTTCCTGCACCAGGAGGTGTGGCACATCGCCTTCAACATGCTGGGCCTGTGGTGGCTCGGCGGTCCGCTGGAAGCCGCGCTCGGCCGCGCCCGCTATCTGGCGCTCTACCTGCTCTCCGGGCTGGCCGGCAGCGCGCTCACCTATCTGATCGCGGCGCCCAACCAGCTCTCGCTGGGCGCGTCGGGCGCCGTCTTCGGGCTGCTCGGCGCCACCGCCGTGCTGATGCGCCGGCTCAACTACGACATGCGGCCGGTCCTCGCCCTGCTGGCGCTGAACCTGCTCTTCACCTTCACCTGGAGCGGTATCGCCTGGGAGGCCCATGTCGGCGGCCTGGTCGCGGGCGTCGCGATCGCCATAGGGATGGTCCACGCGCCCCGGGCGCACCGGACGGTGGTGCAGTACGGGACGTGCGCGCTGGTGCTGCTGGTGACGGTCGGGATCGTCGTGGCCCGGACGATGCAGCTCACCTGAGGCCGATCCAGGGGGCAGTTCCGGCAGTTCCGAAGTACACCTGAGGCCAGTTGTCCACAGAGTGTGCCGGATCTTGTGCATCCTGTGGGGAACATGCGTGCCCCTTGTCGCCGGAACGGGTTTGACCAGCGGAGACAAGGGGCTGTCACATGATCGGAGGGACCGGATCGGTCACACCGGCGTCAACGACCCGCGGGGTTATCCACAGATCTTCTGACCTTTTCCCCTGCCTGTGGATAACAATGTGGACAAGCGTGGGGAGAGCTTGACGGGGAGCGGCCGGGCCGCTACTTCCACTGGGTGGAGACGCCGAAGCCGGCCGCGATGAAGCCGAACCCGACCACGATGTTCCAGTTCCCGAAGCTCTTCATCGGGAGATCGCCCTCGGTCACGTAGAAGACGACGATCCACGCAAGCCCGATCAGGAACAGGGCCAGCATGACCGGAGCCACCCAGCTGCGGTTGGTGAGCCTTATGGCGGTCGCCTCCTTCGCCGCCGGGGGCGGTGTGAAGTCGGCCTTCTTGCGGATACGTGACTTCGGCACGAGGGACTCTCCTGTCGATGCGCTGCGTGACCGCGCAGGGGACTGTTAACGGGTCCCGGGGCGGAGAGCAGGGGGAACCGCCGCCCCCGGGCGTCCGTTAGCGTAGTGCTTCCGCGGCGCCTAAGGAGATAAGGGTACGTTGAGCAATTCAGCCGACTCTCCCCCAGGGCTGGTGAACCGGCCGGACGAACAGCCGGGAAACCCGCCGGGCCGCCGGTCACGGATACGCCCCGTCCGGGGCCTCACGGCCGCCGTCTTCGCCCTCGCCGGGCTGATCTTCGTGACGAGCTTCAACACGGCCAAGGGCACCAACATCCGTACGGACACCTCGCTCCTCAAGCTCTCCGACCTGATCCACGAACGCGACCGGAAGAACGCCGAGCTGGGCGACACCACCGCCGCGATACGGCGCGGCAACGAGCGGCTCGTCAGCCGTGACCACGGCACCTCCGAGGCGGAGAACGCCCAGCTGCGCGCCCTGGAGAGCGCCGCGGGCACCAAGGAGGTCACGGGCCCCGGCCTCACCGTCACCCTTGACGACGCCCCGCCCGACGCCACCGCCAACCCCGGCTACCCCGAACCGCAGCCCAACGACCTCGTCATCCACCAGCAGGACCTCCAGGCCGTCGTGAACGCGCTGTGGCAGGGCGGCGCCGAGGGCATCCGCGTCATGGACCAGCGGCTGATCTCCACCAGCGCCGTCCGGTGCGTGGGCAACACCCTGATCCTCCAGGGCCGCGTCTACTCCCCGCCGTACCGGATCACGGCCGTCGGCGACCGGACCAAGCTCCGCAAGGCGCTCGACGACTCGCCCGCGATCCAGAACTACGAGCTGTACGTGAAGGCGTACGGACTCGGCTGGAAAGTCGATGAGCTGCGCAAAGAGACGCTCCCCGGCTACTCGGGCACGATCGACCTGCACTACGCGACGCCCGCGGACGACGGGGACGAGTGACGAAGAGCAAGTCCGGAACCTCCGCGCAGCTGGCTCATCACCGCCCACGTGCCCCCGCGGCCCTTTAGTCTGGTGCCGTACCGCCTGGTGCGGTACCGAACGGAAGGGACAGCATGTACGGCTGGATCTGGCGTCATCTGCCGGGCAACGCATTGGTACGGGCGGCGATCTCGCTCGTGTTGGCGCTCGCCGTCGTCTACGCGCTGTTCCAGTACGTCTTCCCGTGGGCGGAGCCGCTGCTGCCGTTCAACGACGTGACGGTCGACGGAGCGGGGGCGGCCCGATGAGCGCGCGCATCCTGGTCGTGGACAACTACGACAGCTTCGTCTTCAACCTCGTCCAGTACCTCTACCAGCTCGGGGCCGAGTGCGAGGTCCTGCGCAACGACGAGGTGGCCACCTCGCACGCCGAGGAGGGCTTCGACGGCGTCCTGCTCTCCCCGGGCCCCGGCACCCCCGAACAGGCCGGTGTCTGCGTCGAGATGGTGCGCCACTGTGCCGGGATCGGGCTGCCCGTCTTCGGCGTCTGCCTCGGCATGCAGTCGATGGCCGTCGCGTACGGCGGCGTCGTCGGCCGGGCGCCCGAGCTGCTGCACGGCAAGACGTCGCTCGTCACGCACGAGGGCAGGGGCGTCTTCGCCGGGCTGCCCTCGCCGTTCACGGCGACCCGCTACCACTCGCTCGCGGCCGAGCCGGCCGAGCTGCCGGCCGAGCTGGAGGTCACGGCGCGGACCGAGGACGGGATCATCATGGGCGTACGCCACCGTGAACTGCCCGTCGAGGGGGTGCAGTTCCACCCGGAGTCGGTGCTCACCGAGCACGGCCACCTGATGCTGGCCAACTGGCTGGCGCAGTGCGGTGATCCGGGTGCCGTGGACCGCTCGACGGGACTGGCGCCGGTGGTGGGCAAGGCGCTCGCGTGACCCCACCGCGCCCCGAACACGGCGCCGGTCACGGGTCCGCGTACGAGCCGGAGGGATACGGACCGGGCAGATACGAACCGGACGGATTCCGGCCGGGTCCGTACGGGGACACCCGCGCGTTCGAGGCGGCGGTGGACGGCCTCACCGACCCGCTGAACGACCCCCTGCCGGGGCAGCGCGCCGCGGAACAGCGACAGCCCCCGGAGCGGCGGCAGGGGCGGCACAGGGGCCCGCGGCGCGACGAGCCGCCGGAGCCGGGACCCGGGCGCCCGCCGGCGCCCGTGCCGGGGGCCGCGGCCGAGCCCGAGTGGTCCGGGGACTACTACCGGCAGTACGCGGCGGAGCCGCCGCGGCCGCTGTACGACGGCGGCGGAGCGCCCCCGCCCATGGCCCCGGCACCGGCTCCGCGGCAGGCACGGCCGCACCCGGATCCGGCCCCGGCACCCGCTCCCGCCGCCATACCCCCGGCCGGCTCCGCGGACTCCGGCGTGGCGTCGTTCGTGACGCAGCCGATGCCCGTGGTGGAGCCCGTGCCGGGCCCGGGACCGCTGCCGGCCGCCGTGCCCGTACCGGCGGCGCCGGAGCCCCGTACCGGGGGCCGTGCGGAGCGCCGGAGAGCGGCGGCCAAGAGCGGCGGCAGGGGCCGCAGACGCGCCGAGGCGCCGGAGGACGAGGACACACCTGAAAGCGGCGGAAGCGGCCGTAACGGCGTAGGCGGCGGAGGCGGCCGGAACGAGGCGGAGCGGACGGCCCCGGGCCCGGCGGGGGCCGCGGCGGCGTCCTCCCGGCCGCTCTCCCGGCTGGAGGCGCGGCGGGCGGCGCGCGCCCTCAAGGAGAGCCCCGCGGTGATCGCGAGCCGGGCGATCGGTGAGCTGTTCATCAGCTTCGGTGTGCTGATGCTGCTGTTCGTCACGTACCAGCTCTGGTGGACGAACATCCGGGCCGACCAGATCGCCGGCAAGGAGACGAACAAGATCCAGAGCAACTGGGCGGAGGGACGGCAGCCCGGGAACTTCGCGCCGGGGCAGGGCTTCGCCATCATGCACATCCCGAAGCTGGACGTCGTCGTGCCGATCGCGGAAGGCATCAGCAAGGCGAAGGTCCTGGACCAGGGCATGGTCGGCCATTACGCGGAGGGCACGCTCAAGACGGCGATGCCCTCCGACAAGCAGGGCAACTTCGCGGTGGCCGGACACCGCAACACCCATGGCGAGCCGTTCCGTTACATCAACCGGCTGCAGCCCGGCGACAAGATCATCGTCGAGACGCAGAACACGTACTACACGTACGACATGACAAGCATCCTGCCGCAGACCCCGCCGTCGAACGTGAGCGTGATCACTCCTGTGCCGCCGGGATCCGGGTTCACCAAGCCCGGCCGCTACATCACGCTGACGACGTGCACCCCCGAGTTCACCAGTACCTACCGCCTGATCGTGTGGGGCAAGATGGTGGAGGAACGGCCGCGCAGCAAGGGGAAGCCCGACGCACTCGTCGGCTGAGGCCGGCGGGGACCCCGCGCGGCCCGGCCGACGAACGAGCGGCCGGAATCACGACAGGGAAACGGGGACGGGTGCCGTGGCAGCGAGTACCGGGCACGAGGAACAGGCCCAGGACCAGGAACGCGACCCGGACCGGGACCCGGCGCCCGCCCCGGTCCGCCGCCCCCGGGGCCGGGTGGCCGCCGCCGTCAGCGTCTTCGGTGAGCTGCTCATCACCGCGGGGGTGGTGCTGGGCCTCTTCGTCGTCTACTCGCTGTGGTGGACGAACGTGCTGGCCGACCGCGCGGCGGACCGACAGAGCGACGACGTACGGCACAACTGGGCGCGTGAGGCGACCGGCGGCGGCCCCAAGAGCTTCGACCCGGCGGACGGCATCGGCTTTCTGCACGTCCCGGCGATGGGCGCCGACGAGGTGCTGGTGAAGAAGGGCACGAGTACGTCCCTGCTGAACGACGGCGTCGCGGGGTACTACACGGATCCGGTCAAGTCGGCGCTGCCCTGGGACGAGCAGGGCAACTTCACGCTGGCGGCCCACCGGGACGGGCACGGGGCGCGGTTCCACAACATCCACAAGATCAGGACGGGTGACCCGGTGGTCTTCGAGACGCGGGACACCTGGTACGTCTACAAGGTCTACAAGGAGCTTCCGAAGACCTCGAAGTACAACGTGGACGTGCTGTCTCCGGTGCCCAAGGAGTCGGGGAAGACCAAGCCGGGCCGCTATCTGACGCTGACGACCTGCACGCCCGTCTACACCTCGGACTACCGCTACATCGTCTGGGCCGAGCTGGAGCGTACGGAGAAGGTCGACAAGGAGCGCACGCCCCCGCCCGAGCTGCGCTGACGGCCGCCGCCGGTCACGGCCGGAGGCCGCCCCCGCGGGCACGCGAACTGCCCCGGTACCCATCAGGTGGGTACCGGGGCAGTTCGCCGAGGCGTTCAGCTCATGCGACGCGCCGGGGCGTCGGCGTCCGGCTACTGCTCCCCGTTGCGGAAGCCGGACTGGCCGGCGAAGAAGCCACCGCCGTTGTTGCCGCCGTTGTTCCCACCGCCGTTGTCGCCGCCGCCGTTGTTCCCACCGTTGTTGCCGCCGCCGAAGGTGGTCAGGGTGACCGTGTCGCCCTTGTTGACTTCCTGGCCGGGGCGCGGGTCGCTGTTGATGACGATGGCGTTGTCGTCGTTGGACGAGCCGCCCGCGACCGCGACGTTCAGGCCCTGGCCCTGGAGGGTGCCCCTGACCTCACCGAGCCGCTTGCCGGCGAGGATGTCCGCGGGGATGGTCACCTTCTCCTGCTGGGGCCCCTTGGAGACGTCCAGGGTGATGGTGGCGCCCTTGGCGGCCTTGGACTCGCCCGCCGGGTCCTGCTTGACGACCGTGCCCGGGGGCTGGTCGGAGTCGACCGGGTTGCGTACGACCACGAATTCGAGCGTCTTGAGCTGCGCCTCGGCCGTGTCCACGTTCTGGGTGGTCACGTCCGGGACGGGGATCAAGCTGTTCGTGGCGATCGTCAGCGTGACCGTGGAGTTCTTCTCGGCCTGGGAGTTGCCCGCGGGGTCCTGGGAGAGCACCGTGCCGGCGTCCCGGTCGGACTCCTCCTCCTTGTACTCGACCTTGAAGCTCTTGTTCTCCAGCTGGACGGTCGCCTTGTCCTTCTGCTTGTCGGTGACGTCCGGGACCTCGATCTGCGGCGCGCCCTCGGAGACGACGACCTGGATCGTCTCGCCCTTGTCCATGTCGCCGCTCTCGGGCACCTGGCTGCAGATGGAGCCCTTGGGCTGGTCGCAGCGCTCCGCGCCCGACTGGGCGACCTTCACGGAGGCGTTCTCCGCGAGTGTCTGGGCTTCTTCGAGCGTTTTGCCGACGAGTTGCGGGACCGGCACCTGGCCGGTGGCCTCGCCGCCGCTGCCGTCGAAGAGCCACTTGCCGATGAGGATCGCGCCGACCAGCACCAGGACGCCCGCGACCGCGAGCAGGATGGTCGATGTGTTGGACTTCTTCGGCTGCTGGCGGCGGCGGGCCGGGCGGTCGTCGTACCCGCCGAAGCCGCCGTCGTCCGGGTTGACCGGCGGGAGCATCGAGGTCTGGCCGGCCGGGTCGCCCGCGCGCATCGCCGTGGTCGGCTGGTCGGCGCCGTAACCCCCGCCGTAGCCGACCGCGCCCATGGCGGCGGTGGCGGCGACGGGCTGGCCGTCGAGGCAGGCCTCGATGTCGGCGCGCATCTCGTCGGCGGACTGGTAGCGGTAGTCCGGGTCCTTGACGAGGGCCTTGAGGACGATCGCGTCCATCTCGGGCGTGATCTCGGGGTCGAAGACGCTGGGCGTCTGCGGCTCTTCCCGTACGTGCTGATAGGCGACGGCGACCGGGGAGTCGCCGATGAACGGCGGCCGGACCGTGAGGAGTTCGTAGAGCAGGCAGCCGGTGGAGTAGAGGTCGGAGCGCGCGTCGACCTGTTCGCCCTTGGCCTGCTCCGGGGAGAGGTACTGGGCGGTGCCGATGACCGCCGAGGTCTGGGTCATCGTCATGCCGGAGTCGCCCATGGCGCGGGCGATGCCGAAGTCCATGACCTTGACCTGGCCGGTGCGCGTCAGCATGACGTTGGCCGGCTTGATGTCGCGGTGGACGATCCCGTTGCGGTGGGAGTACTCCAGCGCCTGGAGGATGCCCACGGTCATCTCCAGCGTGCGCTCCGGCAGCAGCCTGCGCCCGGAGTGCAGCAGCTCGCGGAGGGTGGAGCCGTCGACGTGCTCCATCACGATGTACGGGAGGGAGACCCCGTCGACGTAGTCCTCGCCGGTGTCGTAGACCGCGACGATCGCCGGGTGGTTGAGCGAGGCCGCCGACTGGGCCTCTCTGCGGAACCGGGCCTGGAAGGACGGGTCGCGGGCCAGGTCGGCCCGCAGGGTCTTGACGGCCACGGAGCGGCCGAGCCGGGTGTCATGGGCGAGGTAGACCTCCGCCATGCCACCACGACCGAGCACCGAGCCCAGTTCGTACCGGCCGCCGAGGCGACGCGCCTCTTCCATAACGTTCCAGCCCTCTCCGTCAGTCCCGACCGCACCGGCGAGTGGTCCGGCGGTGTGCTGTTCGCGCCTACGCTACCGGGCACGCCGTATGAGGTTGGCCCGTAACGGTGAGCTGATATACGACCGGTATCGCATTGTGCGGGTATGGACGTGTGTCGTGACGGGCGTCACTTCTTGCTGTCGATGACCGCCTTCATCACGTCCTTGGCGATGGGGGCCGCGAGGCCACCACCGGAGATGTCGTCACGGCTGGCATCGCTGTCGGCGACGACGACAGCGACCGCAACCGGGGAGCCGTCACCCGTCTTGGCGTACGAGATGAACCACGCGTACGGGTTCTTGCTGTTGTTCTCGCCGTGCTGGGCGGTGCCGGTCTTCCCGCCTACTGTGACGTTCGGGATCTTGGCGTTGGTTCCCGTGCCCTCGTCGACGACGGTCTCCATGATGCTCTGGAGCTTCTGGGCGTTCTCCTGCGAGAGGGGCCGGCTCAGCTCCTCGGGCTCGGTCTTGTTGAGCACGTCGACGCTGGGCGACTCCAGGCGGTCGACCATGTACGGCTTCATCAGCTTGCCGTCGTTGGCGACCGCGGCGGCGATCATAGCCATCTGGAGGGGCGTGGCGCGGGTGTCGAACTGGCCGATGGAGGAGAGCGCCGTCTGCGAGCTGTTCATCTCCTCGGGGAAGACCGAGGCCGCCGCGCGGACCGGGACGAACTGCTCCTCGTTGAAGCCGAACTTCTTCGCGGTCTCCAGCATCTTCTCTTTGGTCAGGTCCGAACCCAGCTTGCCGAAGACGGTGTTGCAGGAGTAGCGCAGGGCCACCCGGAGCGTGGCGTCCTTGCAGGGGATGTTGCCCTCGTTCGGGAGCGGGGTGGTCGTCCCGGGCATGATCCAGGGGAGCGGCGTCTGGGTGGGAGCGTCGACGTCGGTGACCTTGCCGTGCTCCAGGGCGGCGGCGGCGGTCAGCACCTTGAAGGTGGAGCCCGGCGGGTAGGTCTCGCGCAGCGCCCGGTTGAGCATCGGGTCGTCGGGGTTCTTCTTCTTGTCGAGGGCGACCCAGGCCTTGGAGTCCTTCTCCGAGTTGCCGGCGAAGGTGGACGGGTCGTAGCTGGGGGTGGAGGCCAGCGCGAGGATCTTGCCGGTCGCCGGCTCGATCGCGGCGACGGCGCCCTTCTTCTTGCCGAGGCCCTCGTACGCGGCCTTCTGGGCGGCGCTGCTGAGCGTCGTGACGACGTTGCCGCCCTTCTTCTCGTCGCCGGTGAACATGGACATCGTCCGGTCGAAGAAGAGCCGGTCGTCGTTGCCGGTGAGGACGCCGTCCTCGATGGACTCGATCTGGTTGGCGCCGAACGCCTGCGAGGCATAGCCGGTGACGGGCGCCCACATCGCGCCGTCGGTGTAGGTGCGCTTGTACGTGAAGTCGGTGTCGTCGGTCTTGGCGGAGCCGGTTATGGGCTTGCCGTCGACGATGATGTTGCCCCGTGCGTTGCTGTACCGCTCGATCTGCACCCGGCGGTTGAACTCGTGCGAGGTGAGTTCGCTGGAGCGTACGAAGCCGAGCCAGTTCTCCCGGATCAGCAGGGCGAGCATGAGGAGCCCGCAGAAGATGGCGATACGGCGCAGGGGCTTGTTCACGGTCGGACCACCTGGGTCATCTCGGCGTCGGGGGACGGGGCGGGGGCCGGGGCGGGTCGGCGCGCGGTGTCGCTGATGCGGATGAGAATGCCGATCAGGGCCCAGTTGGCGAGGACGGAGGAGCCGCCGTACGCGACGAACGGCATGGTCATACCGGTCAGCGGGATGAGTCCCATGACGCCGCCGGCGACGACGAAGACCTGGATGGCGAAGGCGCTGGAGAGCCCGATGGCGAGGAGCTTGCCGAAGGGGTCGCGGGCGGCGAGGGCGGTGCGTACGCCACGCTCGATGATCAGCGCGTAGATCATCAGGACGGCCATGGTGCCGGCCAGGCCCAGTTCCTCGCCGATGGTGGTGAGGATGAAGTCGGCGTTGGCGGCGAAGCCGATGAGGTCGGAGTTGCCCTGGCCGAGTCCGGTGCCGAGGGTGCCGCCGGAACCGAAGGAGAGCAGGGCCTGGCCGATCTGCTCGCAGGCGCCGCTGTCCTTGTAGCAGGCGAAGGGGTCGAGCCAGGCCTCGACGCGGGACTGGACGTGCGACTCGAAGGAGGCGACGCCGACGGCTCCGCCGACCGACATCAGCAGTCCGAAGACGATCCAGCTGGTCCGCTCGGTGGCGACGTACAGCATCACCACGAAGAGGCCGAAGAAGAGCAGGGAGGTGCCGAGGTCGGTCTCGAAGACCAGGATGAGGATCGAGATGCCCCAGATGCCGAGGATCGGCCCCAGGTCGCGCCCCCGGGGCAGGTAGAGGCCCATGAAGCGGCGGCTGGCGAGGGCCAGGGCGTCCCGCTTCACCATGAGGTAGCCGGAGAAGAAGACCGCGATGATGATCTTCGCGAACTCGCCGGGCTGGATGCTGCCGAGGCCGGGGAGGGTGATCCAGATCTTGGCGCCGTTGATGGCGGGGAAGAACATCGGCAGGATCAGCAGGAAGAGCGCGAGAGCCATCGAGATGTACGTGTAGCGCTGCAGGACGCGGTGGTCCTTGAGCAGGACCAGTACCCCGACGAAGAGCGCGACGCCGATCGCGGAGTTGAGGAGCTGGCCGGGGGCGTCGGGGCTGTAGGAGCCGAAGAGGATCTCGGCACGCTTGATCAGCCGCGGCGACTGGTCCAGGCGCCAGATCAGCACCAGCCCGAGGCCGTTGAGAAGCGTCGCCAGCGGCAGGAACAGCGGATCGGCGTACGGGGCGAACTTGCGCACCACGAGGTGCGCGACGCCCGCGAGCAGGCTGAGCCCGGCCCCGTAGCCGAGCATGCCCGCGGGGACCTTGCCGTCCATGGCCAGCCCCACGTTCAGATACGCGAACACGGGGATGGCCACGGCGAAGGCGAGCAGGACGAGCTCGGTGTTGCGGCGGCTCGGTGCTTCGATCGCGCCGATGGTGGTCGTGTTGGTGACAACGCTCATGGTGGTGAAGGGCCCCCTACGGCCGGCTACTGCTGCTTACCGCAGTTCGAGGCCACTTTCTGCTCCTCTTCCGAGAGGCTGGGGCCTGGAGTGGGAGTCGCGGCTTTCGGGTTGACGGTGGACTTCGTGAGGGGCGTACCGGTCGTACCGCCGGCCTCTCCCTCACCCGTGACCACATTGGACTCTTGGTCGGCGGTGCGGCGCTGCTCTTCCTTCTTGCACGCCGACGCCTGGGTGGCGAGTTCCTCGATCTTCTTGCGGCCGTTGGCGAGGCTGCCTTCGGCGATGGTGTCCTCCACCTGCTTGCGCTGGTACGGAGGGAGGTACTTGAGTTCGATCTCGGGGTGGTCCTTCTCGACCTTCGAGAGCGAGAGCCAGGCGAGGTCCTGGCTGATGCCCCGGTAGAGGGCGACGTGCTGGTCGCTGGCGCCTACGTAGTACTGCGTCTGGGTCCAGCGGTAGCCGCTGTACAGACCGCCGCCGACGACGGCCAGCGCGAGCACGGAGTAGAGAGATCTCTTGAGCCACCGGTGGCGCGGGCGCTCCTTGACGAAGCCGTCCGAGGCGCTGTCGTACGCGCCGAAGCCGTCGGAGCCGCTGCCGGGCGGCACGCCGTACCCGTAGTCGGTGTCGTCGCCGCTGCCGGGCGGGCCGAAACTGCCGGCGGTCTGCGGGGGTACGGCGCGGCCGAGGCCGGCGGCGCGGCCGGCCGGGGTCTGCATCGCCGCGGCGTTCTCGGCGGCGTTCAGCGGGAGCTGGTTCTCGGCGACGGCGCCGACGACGACGGGGGTGTCGTTGAGCTGTCCCGCCAGAGTGTCGTTGGCCTCGGCGTCCAGGACGTCGGCGACGATGCAGGTGATGTTGTCGGGTCCGCCGCCGCGCAGGGCGAGCTGGATGAGGGCCTGGATGGTCTCCTGGGGGCCCTGGTAGCCGGCGAGGGTCTCTTCCATCGTCTGGTGCGAGACCACGCCGGAGAGGCCGTCCGAGCAGATCAGGTAGCGGTCGCCGGGGCGGACCTCACGGATGGAGAGGTCGGGCTCGACGTGGTCGCCGCTGCCCAGCGCGCGCATCAGCAGGGAGCGCTGCGGGTGGGTGGTGGCCTCTTCCTCGGTGATCCGGCCCTCGTCGACCAGCCGCTGCACCCAGGTGTGGTCCTGGGTGATCTGGGTCAGTACGCCGTCGCGCAGGAGGTACGCGCGGGAGTCCCCGACATGGACGAGGCCGAGTCGCTGGCCGGTCCACAGGAGGGCGGTGAGCGTGGTGCCCATGCCCTCCAGCTGGGGGTCCTCCTCGACCATGACGCGGAGCTGGTCGTTGGCGCGCTGCACCGCGGAACCGAGCGAGGTGAGGAGGTCGGAGCCCGGTACGTCGTCGTCGAGCTGCACGAGAGTGGAGATCACCTCGGACGAGGCGACCTCTCCGGCCGCCTGGCCGCCCATGCCGTCGGCGATGGCCAGCAGCCGGGGGCCGGCATAGCCGGAGTCCTCGTTCCCCTCCCGGATCATTCCTTTGTGCGACCCGGCGGCGAAACGCAGAGACAGACTCATGCGCACCTCGCCCGTCGGCTCGCCGGTCGACTGTCGCGCCAGCCGGTCTCGAGCCACACTGCCCACCCTCCGGTCGGGAGCCTGCTGCGGTCCGCTGTGGGGACCGTCGCGGCTCGCTCGCTCCGCTCGCTCATTGTCGTACTACTTCCGCAGCTCGATGACGGTCTTTCCGATGCGGATCGGAGCGCCCAGTGCGATCGGCTGCGGGGTCGTGAGCCGGGTCCGGTCGAGATACGTGCCGTTGGTGGACCCGAGGTCCTCGACGATCCATTGACCGTCACGGTCCGGGTAGATCCTGGCATGCCTGCTGGACGCGTAGTCGTCGTCCAGCACGATGGTCGAATCGTGGGCGCGGCCCAGCGTGATCGTCTGTCCCTGGAGCGCCACCGTGGTGCCGGTGAGGCTCCCTTCGGAGACGACCAGCTTGGTGGGTGCTCCCCTGCGCTGCCGACCCCCCTGCTGTTGCTGCTGGCGCTGCTGGGGCGGCGCCGCGGACTGGCGTCCCTGCTGCGGGCGGGCGTCTGCGTTGCGGCGTGAGCCGCGCTGCGTGACGCGTGTTCCGAACAGGTCGCTGCGGATGACCTGTACGGCCACGATCACGAACAGCCACAGAACGGCCAGAAAACCTAGCCGCATGACCGTCAGGGTCAGCTCTGACATTGCCCCCGCTTCACCCTTCGGCTTGCCTGAAAACGATGGTGGTATTGCCCACGACGATCCGCGAGCCGTCGCGGAGCGTAGCGCGGGTGGTGTGCTGTCCGTCTACCACGATGCCGTTGGTGGACCCGAGGTCCTGGATCGTGGAGGGCGTTCCCGCCCGGATTTCGCAGTGCCTGCGCGAGACCCCGGGGTCGTCGATCCGTACGTCGGCGTCGGTGCTGCGGCCCAGGACGAGGGTGCCGCGGGAGATCTGGTGGCGGGTGCCGTTGATCTCGATCCAGCGGCGCACCTGGCCGTGCGGCAGCGGGCCGGGGCCGGGGCCCGCGGGCCGGCCGCCGGGGCCGCCCGCCAAGCTTCCGGGCGGCGAGGAGGAGGGCATCGGGGGCACGGCGCTGGGCGGGTAGCCGTAGCCGCCGGGGGCGCCCCGGGAAGGCGACGAGGGGGCCGCGGGGCCGGGACGGCCGGAGACGCCCGCGGGTCCGCCGGGTCCGTCCTGTGACGTACTCGACGCCAGGGTCCGGCTGCGTACCCGGTACAGACCGGTGTCGAGGTCCTCGGCCTTCTCCAGGTGGACCTTGATCGGCCCCATGAAGGTGTACCGCTGCTGCTTCGCGTAGTCGCGGACCAGCCCGGACAGTTCGTCGCCGAGCTGGCCGGAGTACGGGCTGAGCCGCTCGAAGTCCGGCGTGCTCAGCTCCACGATGAAGTCGTTCGGGACGACCGTCCGCTCGCGGTTCCAGATCGTCGCGTTGTTGTCGCACTCGCGTTGGAGGGCACCCGCGATCTCGACGGGCTGGACCTCGGACTTGAACACCTTCGCGAAGGTGCCATTGACCAAACCTTCGAGACGCTGTTCGAAACGCTTCATGACTCCCATGGGGCACCTCCTCCGTCGTTGCCGTCCTGGTACTGCTTACTGATCGTATCCACGCGTCGGGAAATCGGCTGGTTCCCCTTGTCTGCCCCGTCGATGAGTGTCACCTCTCACACGGATCGTAGAGGCGGCCCGACGCCAGTGTCCCGCACCCTGGGTGCACTCAGGAGGAGTGGGTGGCGCCCGGAGTCCGTTCCCTGCTTCCGCGGTCGATCCGTGGAACGGTCCCGGAAACAAACGGATGTGATTCCACCCTCCGCAGCGTGCTAATCTTCTCGATGTCGCCAGGAGCGCACACCAGCTCAACACCAGCAGGTGAAGCACCGGACGACGCACCCAATGCGCGGGTGGCGGAATAGGCAGACGCGCTGGATTCAGGTTCCAGTGCCCGAAAGGGCGTGGGGGTTCAACTCCCCCCTCGCGCACAGCGGGTAGTCAGTGATTACCCACAGCGGATTGGTCGAACCCCCGCTCCGGAGATCTTCCGGGGCGGGGGTTCTTCCGTATGTCCGGGCGGTGTCGTGCGTGGTCCGGCGGAGGGGGCCGCCCCCCCCGTACGGGATCCGGCTCTGTGACGCAGGTTACGGCCGGGCGGCCGGGCGGCCGGGCGGCCGGGCGGGGCCCGTTCCGAGTTTTCCACAGGGGCGGTCACCTGGCCGAAACCGGCGGTACCGTCGTGAGCGGTTGATCTCACACGACGAGTCACGACGGGCAGACGAGTACGGGGGAGGCGGCGCGCCATGGGCGGTGTCGGGTCTGGGACGGCTGGTCCGCGGGCGGCGGGGCCGGCGACGGCGGCCGGGGCGGTACGGATTCCGGCGGTGCCGGGGTTCGCGCCGCGCGCCGTGCGGGCGGAGGCGGACGGCGCGCGGACGCCGAAGGCGCGGGGGCGCGCGCTGCGGGAGCGGGTGCCGCGGTCCTCGCACGCCGTGTCGGCCGCGGTGGCGGGGCGGCCGGACGCGGTGCGGGCCGTCGAGGAATCCAGCCGGGGCCGGGTGGCGAGGCTCACTCCCCTACGGGTGGGGCGGATGGCCGCGACCCCCTTCGCCTTTCTGCGCGGCTCCGCCGGACTGATGGCCCATGACCTGACGGGCACCCCGGTCACCGGGGTCGGCGCGCAGCTCTGCGGTGACGCGCACGCGGCCAATTTCGGCCTGTACGGGGACGCGCGCGGCCGGCTCGTCATCGATCTCAACGACTTCGACGAGACCGTGGTCGGCCCCTGGGAGTGGGACGTCAAGCGGCTCGCCACCTCGCTGGTGCTGGCGGGGCGCGAGGCCGGCGCCGACGAGGACACCTGCCGGGGCGCCGCGTACGACGCGGTGGGGGCCTACCGGCGCACGATGCGGCTGCTGGCGAAGCTGCCCGTGCTCGACGCGTGGAACGCCATCGCCGACGAGGAGCTGGTCTCGCACACGGACGCCCGTGATCTCGCCGGCACGCTGGAGCGGGTCTCGGAGAAGGCGCGCAACAACACGAGCGCGCGGTTCGCGGCCCGGTCGACCGAGGCGGTGGACGGCGTGAGCGGGAAAGGCCCCGCCGGGCGGCGCTTCGTCGACGCGCCGCCCGTGCTGCGGCGCGTGCCCGACGAGGAGGCGGCGGCCGTGGCCGCCTCGCTGGAGGAGTATCTGACCACCCTCCCGGCGGACCGGCTGCCGCTGCTCGCGCGGTACGCGATCCACGACGTGGCGTTCCGGGTCGTCGGCACCGGCAGCGTGGGGACTCGGTCGTACGTGGTGCTCCTGCTGGACCACCGGGGGGAGCCGCTCGTACTCCAGGTGAAGGAGGCGCGGCCGTCCGCGCTGGTGCCCCATCTGCCGGCCGTCGGATTCGAGCCGCCCCGGGTGGCGCACGAGGGGCGGCGCGTGGTCCTCGGCCAGCAGCGGATGCAGGTGGTGAGCGACAACCTGCTGGGCTGGACGACGGTCCTGGGCAGGCCCTGCCAGGTGCGCCAGTTCAGGAACCGCAAGGGCAGCGTGGACCCGGCGGCGCTCCCCGCCGACCAGGTCGACGACTACGCCCGGATGACCGGGGCGCTGCTCGCCAGGGCCCACGCGCACAGCGTGGACCCGCGCCTGATCGCCGGGTACTGCGGCAGGAACGAGGAACTGGACGCGGCCGTGGCGGAGTTCGCGGTGGCGTACGCGGACCGCACGGAGGCGGACCACTCGGAGCTGCTCGCGGCGGTGCGCGGTGGGCGGATCTCCGCCGAACTGGGCGTCTGAGCGGCCGGTACGGGCGTGCCGGGGGCCGGGGAGGGACGGGGGCGGCCGGATCCGCCCGTAGGCTGGGCGGGTGATGCACGACGCCCCTGGGGAGCCGACGATCCGTAACGACGACGAGCAGGACGTACGAGACGTGCCGGACGCCACCGAAGCGTCCGACCCGCGCCCCGAGGCGCGCCTGGAGCGGGCCGTGCGCGCCGCCGAGCAGGCGCTGATCGAGTTCGAGATCGCCCTGGAGACGTTCCGGATCGAGGTCGAGAACTTCTCCCGGCTGCACCACCAGCGGCTCGGCCCGATGTACGCCCGGCTCGACGAGCTGGACGCGCTGATCGCGGAGGCCCGCGCCGCCCGCTCGGGCGACCCGGAGGATCTGCGCAAGGCGCGGGAGGCGCGGGCGATGGTGCAGCCGATGCCGGGCGTGGAGGAGCTGTTCCACGATTGGCTCGATTCCGACGGTCTGTCGCCCGAGGCCTCGGCGATGCTCACGGACCGGCCCGTTCGGCCGCCCAAGCGGGTCCGGCCGAGCGACGAGGCGCGCAAGCTCTACCGGGACCTGGTGCGTAAGTCGCACCCGGATCTCGCGCAGGACGACCGGGAGCGCTCGCGCCGTGAGGAATTCCTCACGCGGGTCAACTCCGCGTACGGGCGCGGGGACGAGGCGCAGCTGCTGGAGCTGGCCGGCGAGTGGGCGGCGGGGCCCGCGCCGCGGCCGGCCGAGCTGAGTGAGAGCGAGGAGCTGTACGCCCGGCTGGAGTGGCTGTCGCAGCGCAAGGAGACGCTGACGCTGGTCGCTCAGGAGCTGGAGCAGGGCGCGATCGGAGCCATGCTCAGGATGGCGCCGGACGATCCGGACCGGCTGCTGGAGGAGATCGCGGAGCAGCTGCTCGCGGAGGTCTCCGGGCGTGAGGCGGAGCTCGCCAGACTGGTGGAGTAGATTCCGGAGCCCGGGTGCCGCCACGGCGATCGCGCCCCGGCTCAGGCCCCGGTCCCGGTTCCGTACGAGAGAAGGCAACACCCATGAATTTCGCCCCGCTGCCCTCGGTCGATGCCGCGGCGGTGCCCTCCGACGCCCTGGTGCTGGACGTCCGGGAGGCCGACGAGTGGGCGGCCGGTCATGTCGAGGGCGCGCTGCACGTGCCGATGAGTGACTTCGTGGCCCGCTTCGGTGAGGTCACGGAGGCGGTCGCCGAGGGCCGGAAGGCCTTCGTGATGTGCCGGGTGGGCGGCCGGTCCGCACAGGTCACCCAGTATCTGGTGCAGCAGGGGATCGACGCGGTGAACGTGGACGGCGGCATGCTCGCCTGGGACGGCGCCGGGCGCCCGATGGTCGCCGACAACGGCACCGCGGCCTTCGTGCTCTGACCGCCGGGCCGCCGGGCCGTCGGGCCGCCGATCGGCTCAGCCGGCCGAAGCGGTGAGCGGTGAGCGGTGAGTGGCCGAAGCCGCTGGTCGCGGCCAGCGGTCAGCGGCCAGCGGTCAGCGGTCAGCGGTCGAAGTCCAGCTCCACCTCCGTGGTGGCCGGATGGGACTGGCAGGCCAGTACGTACCCCGCGTCGGTCTCCTCCGGTTCCAGCGCGAAGTTGCGGTCCATGGTGACCTCGCCCGAGACCAGGAACGCCCGGCAGGTGCCGCAGACCCCGCCCTTGCACGCGTAGGGCGCGTCCGCGCGGCCGCGCAACACCGTCTCCAGCAGCGATTCGCCCTCCTGGACCGGCCACGTGCCCGAGCGGCCCCCGAGGCTCGCGGTGAGGGTGCTGTGCGCGGGAGCCCGGGCGCCGGGTGTGGCTGTCGCGACGGCGGAGGGCGCCTCGTCGACATGGAAGATCTCCTGGTGGATGCGGGCGCGCTCCACCCCGAGGCCGCGCAGCGCGCGTTCCGCGCCGGAGACCAGGCCGAGCGGGCCGCACAGGAACCAGCCGTCGACCTCGGCCACCGGGAGCAGCGCGGGCAGCAGCCCGGTCAGCCGCTCGCGGTCCAGACGGCCGGACGGCAGTCCTGTCTGCCGCTCCTCCCGGGAGACGACCGTGACGAGCTGGAACCGGTCGGGAAAGCGGTCCTTGAGGTCGGCGACCTCCTCCAGGAACATCGTGGACGCCACGGTGCGGTCGCTGCGTATCAGACAGAACCGGGCGGTGGGCTCCCGGATCAGCAGGGTGGCCGCGATCGACAGCACCGGGGTGATGCCGCTGCCCCCGACGATCGCCGCGAAGTGCCCGGGGCGGGGCTCCAGGACGAAGCGGCCGGTCGGCTCCATGACCTCGACCGTGTCGCCCACGGCGAGCTCCTTGAGGGCGTACGTCGAGAACTCGCCGCCCTCGACCAGCCGGATGCCCACCCGCAGCGCCGGCTCGGGGCCCGCCGGGGCGCAGATCGAGTACGTACGCCGGATCTCCTCGCCGTGCGCGGTGCGGCGGCGCAGGGCGATGTGCTGGCCCGGCGTGTGCCGGAACGCCTCGCGCAGCTCGGGCGGGACGGCGAGGGTGAGCGCCACCGCGTCGTCCGTGAGCGGTTCGACCTCGCTGACCCGGAGCGGATGGAACATCTACAACTCCTTGAAGTGGTCGAACGGTTCGCCGCAGGCCGTGCAGCGGCGCAGGGCCTTGCAGGCGGTGGAGGAGAACCGGCTGAGCAGTTCGGTGTCGGTGGATCCGCAGTGCGGGCAGCGCAGGGTGAGCGCCAGCGGCACCGGTCCGGCGACGGGTCCCGGCGCCGCCGCCCCCGGGCGCGGCGGCGCTATGCCGGAAGCGGCGAGTTTGCGGCGCCCCTCGGCGCTGATGTCATCCGTCGACCAGGCCGGGGAGAGGACCGTGACGACCGAGACCTCCGGCACCCCGTGGTCGTGCAGGACGCGCTCGATGTCCGCGGACATCGTCCCGATGGCCGGGCAGCCGGTGTAGGTGGGGGTCAGCTCCACGCGGACCCGGCCGGGGCCCGACAGACGCAGCCCGCGCAGCACGCCCAGCTCGGCCAGGGTCAGCACCGGCAGCTCCGGGTCGGGCACGGCGCCGGCCAGGGCGCGCAGTTCCTCCTCCAGCGCCGTCGTACCCGCCGGTGCCGCGCTCCTGTCCGCGCTCCTGTCCGGGGAGGTGTACGGGGTCGTGCCCGGGGGCGTCACCATGACGCCCCCGGGTGGCTGCGGTGAAGATGCTGCATCTCGGCGATCATCCGGCCGAACGACTCCGTGTGCAGCCCCTGCCTGCCCGCGCCCGCCGTCCAGGCGCCGGACCGGGGGCCGTCCGGCACGGTCAGGGTCGCCCGGCGCAGCACATCGGTGACGGACGCGAGCCAGCTCTCCTCCAGCACCCGCCAGTCGACGTCGAGCCCGTCGGGTGCGGCGAGGCCGTTGAGGGGCTGGAACATCTCGCCGGTGAACCGCCAGAGCGCCCGGCAGGCCCGGTCCATCCGCTCATGGCTCTCCGGTGTGCCGTCCCCGAGCCGCAGCGTCCAGCGCTCGGCGTGGTCCTGGTGGTAGGCGACCTCCTTGACCGCCTTGGCCGCGAGTCCGGTGAACTCGCTCTCCCCGGCGGCGAGCTGCCGGTACAGCAGGAGCTGGTAGGTGGAGAAGTAGAGCTGGCGGGCGATCGTGTGCGCGAAGTCCCCGTTCGGCTGCTCGACCAGGTGGAGGTTGCGGAACGCGCGCTCCTCGCGCAGATAGGCCAGCTCGTCCTCGTCCCCGACGAGGGAGAGCAGGAACCGCGCCTGACCGAGCAGGTCCAGCGCGATATTGGCGAGCGCGACATCCTCTTCGAGGACGGGGGCGTGGCCCGCCCACTCCGCCAGCCGGTGCGAGAGCACCAGCGCGTCGTCGCCGAGCGCGAGAGCCGCCGCCCGGGGCACCGGCCGCGCGGGCCGTTCCGTCGCCGGTACGCCGGTCACAGGTGCTTCACCCCCTCGGGGATCTCGTAGAAGGTCGGGTGCCGGTAGGGCTTGTCGGCGGACGGGTCGAAGAACGGGTCCTTCTCGTCCGGCGAGGAGGCGGTGACCGCGGACGACTCCACCACCCAGATCGAGACGCCTTCACCGCGCCGGGTGTACAGATCGCGCGCGTTGCGCAGGGCCAGCTCGGCGTCCGGGGCGTGCAGGCTGCCCGCGTGGGTGTGCGAGAGCCCGCGGCGGGAGCGTACGAAGACCTCCCACAGGGGCCAGTCGGCCGTACCGCTCATGCCGCCGCCTCCGTCCGTGCCGCCGGGCGGTGCTTCTCCGCGTACGCCGCGGCGGCCTCCCGGACCCACGCGCCCTCTTCGTGTGCGCGGCGGCGCTGGGTGATCCGCTCCTCGTTGCACGGTCCGTTGCCCTTCAGCACCTCGTGGAACTCCGCCCAGTCGATCGGCCCGAAGTCGTGCCGCCCCCGCTCCTCGTTCCACCGGAGGTCCGGGTCGGGGAGGGTCAGGCCGAGGGCCTCGGCCTGGGGGACGCAGATGTCGACGAAGCGCTGCCGCAGCTCGTCGTTGGAGTGCCGCTTGATCTTCCAGGCCATGGACCGGGCCGAGTGGGCCGACTCGTCGTCCGGGGGGCCGAACATCATCAGCGACGGCCACCACCAGCGGTCCACCGCGTCCTGGGCCATGGCGTGCTGTGCCTCCGTCCCGTTGCTCAGGGTCAGCAGCAGCTCGTACCCCTGGCGCTGGTGGAAGGACTCCTCCTTGCAGATCCTGACCATGGCCCGCGCGTAAGGGCCGTAGGAGCAGCGGCACAGCGGGACCTGGTTCGTGATCGCCGCGCCGTCCACCAGCCAGCCGATCGCGCCGACGTCGGCCCAGGTCAGGGTGGGGTAGTTGAAGATCGAGGAGTACTTCTGGCGGCCGGTGTGCAGCTTGTCGAGCAGCTCGTCACGGCCCGTGCCCAGCGTCTCGGCCGCGCTGTACAGATACAGACCGTGTCCCGCCTCGTCCTGCACCTTGGCCATGAGGATCGCCTTGCGGCGCAGGGAGGGCGCGCGAGTGATCCAGTTTGCCTCCGGCTGCATTCCGATGATCTCGGAGTGGGCGTGCTGGGCCATCTGGCGGATCAGCGACGCGCGGTACGCCTCGGGCATCCAGTCGCGCGGCTCGATGCGCTCGTCGGCGGCCACGGCCGCGTCGAACGCCGCCTCGAAGGACTCCGCCGTCCTTTCCACCGTCGCCTCCTCGGCTGTCCCCGTGGTCACTGCCGTCATCCGGACCCCCTACCGACCGATCGTTCGGTTCATGGACTTCAATGGTGAGTCGGCGGCCCGTAGGGTGTCAACCCTGTGGATAACTCACCGGAGTACGACGGCGATCGGGGCGGGATGGATTCGTACGACGACCAGGGCGGGAAAGCCGGACCGCCAGCCGGGGCCGGGATAGCCGGCCTCTCCTTCCGTTACCAGGTGGTGGCCGCTGTCTCCCTCGCGGTCATCGGGCTGCTGGCCTGCGTGCATGTCGCGATGGTGTTCCTCCACGTCGCCCCGTCCAACACGCTCACCAAGCAGCACGGCAAGGCCGTCGACGCCTGGGTCTATCCCGAGTTCGAGCAGAACTGGAAGCTTTTCGCGCCCAACCCCCTCCAGCAGAACATCGCCGTCGAGGCGCGCGCCGAGACCGGGTCCGGCGCCGCGCGCCGGACCAGTGAATGGATCGATCTCTCCGCCGAGGACGGCGCCGCGATCCAGGGGAATCTCCTGCCCAGCCATGTCGACCAGAACGAGCTGCGCCGGGGCTGGGACTTCTTCGTCGGATCGCATGACAATCAGAACCGTCCGAACGGGTTGCGCGGCCAGCTCTCCGAGAGCTACATACGCCGGATCGTGATGCTGCGGCTGGAGAGCCACGACCTGGGCGGCCCGGTGGAACGTATCCAGGTCAGATCGGTCACCACAGCCGTCGCCGCGCCGTCCTGGAGTACGGAGAAGATCAGCACACGCCCGTCCTACCGGGTCTATCCGTGGTGGGCGGTGAACGCCGCCGACCTTCCCGGAGGCGTGAAGAACGGCAGCGCGGAGGCGGACCGGTGAGCGAACAGCCCGTGGAACCCTCGCAGCCGGCGCGGCCCGATCCCGTGGAGCCCGTACGGCCGGGAGCGCCCGGTCCGGAGCCCGCCCCGGCCGCGGGGCGGCCGCGCCACCTCGAACAGCGGGCCGCGGTCGCGCTCCGGCGTGTCACGGCGACCGCCCTCGGCCGCTACCAGAGCGCCGTCATCCGGATCGGCTTCGCCGGCACCTGGCTGCTCTTCCTGCTGCGCGAGGTGCCGCACCGCCATGAGCTGTACGGTCCCGAGGGCCCCTGGAGCTGGGACATGGCCCAGCAGCTCATCGCGAAGAACAGCGCCTTCTCCGCACTGATGTGGTCGGACAGCACGGTCTGGTTCGAGATCGTCTACGCCGTCGCCGTTCTCTCCAGCGCGCTGCTGATGCTCGGCTGGCGGACCCGCACCATGTCCGTGCTCTTCATGTTCGGGGTGCTCTCGCTCCAGAACCGCAGCATCTTCATGGGGGACGGCGGCGACAACGTCATCCACCTCATGGCGATCTATCTCGTGCTGACGCGCTGCGGGCAGGTCTGGTCGCTCGACGCCCGGCGTGCCGCCCGCGCGGCGCGCCGCGCGGAGATATCCGCCGGGACGGGTGCCCAGGACCCGTCGGGACCCGCCGGGGCGGGTGCGGCGGAGGCCGTCCGGCCGACCGTACGGGACCGGGTCGGCCCCGTCCTGTGGGCCGTCACCGGCACGGTCCTCCTCGTCGGCACGCTGACCGACCGGGTCCAGGCCGAGAGCTGGCTGCTGGCGCTGTTCTGGGGGGCGTGGGCCGGACAGGGGCTCTGGTGGGCCGTGAACCGGCGCGCGCCCCATGGCGAGCCGCGCGCGCTGCTGGACGTCCTCGCCAATCTGATCCACAACGCCGCGCTCGCCGTCATCATGGCCGAGGTCTGTCTCATCTACGCCACCGCCGGCTGGTACAAGATCCAGGGCTCGCGCTGGCAGGACGGCACCGCGCTGTACTACCCGCTCAAACTGGACTACTTCTCCCCCTGGCCCGCGTTCTCGGGCCTCTTCGCGTCCAGCGCGCTCGTCGTGATGGTGCTGACGTACGGCACGGTCATCGTGCAGGTCGCCTTCCCGTTCACGCTCTTCAACCGGCGCGTCAAGAACGTCCTGCTCGTCGCGATGATCCTGGAGCACGCGGGGATCGCCGTCCTGCTCGGGCTGCCGTTCTTCTCGCTCGCGATGATCGCCGCCGACGCCGTGTTCCTGCCGACGGTCTTCCTGCTGTGGCTCGGCGGCCGGACCACCGCGGTGTACGACCGGCTGCGTCGGCGGCTGCCGGGCCGACGGCGCCCCCTCGCCGGGGCGGCCGCCCCGCCCGGGCAGCGGCAGGAGAGCTCCGAGCAGCCACGTACCCTCGTGTAGGTGATCAGCGAGACAGCGGACGAGGGCCTGGAGCCGGTCCAGTACGACGAAGGCTACGGGCCCCCGGTCGGCGTCGGACCGCACGGCGAGCCGTGGCCTCAGGGCGAGCGGTACGACCCGGAGCTGCTGGCCGCCGGTGACCGGCGCAATGTGGCCGACCAGTACCGCTACTGGACCCGCGAGGCGATCGTCGCGGACCTCGACACCCGGCGGCACGACTTCCACGTGGCCGTGGAGAACTGGAGCCACGACTTCAACATCGGCTCCGTCGTCCGCACCGCCAACGCCTTCCTCGCCAAGGAGATCCACATCGTGGGCCGGCGGCGCTGGAACCGGCGCGGCGCGATGGTCACCGACCGGTACCAGCATGTGCGCCACCACCCCGGCACGGAGGAGCTGACGGCCTGGGCGGCGGCCGAGGGGCTGCCGATCATCGGGATCGACAACCTGCCCGGCGCCGTCGCGCTGGAGCGGACCGAGCTGCCGCGCCGCTGCGTGCTGCTCTTCGGCCAGGAGGGTCCCGGCCTGACCGAAGAGGCCCGTCTCCACGCCACGATGGTCTGCTCGATCGCCCAGTTCGGCTCGACGCGCTCGATCAACGCGGGAGCCGCCGCGGCCATCGCCATGCACGCCTGGATCCAGCGGTACGCGGAGATCCCGGCGCCACCCGCGCCCTGATCCGGCCTGATCAGGGTCTGCCCCGATCGGGCCGGGGCCGCCCCGATCGGGCCGGGACCCGGACGTGCCACCTCAGGTCTCAGGCCTCAGGCCGGCGACCTCAGGCCGGGCGGCGGACCTCCACCGTCCGGAAGCGGTTCGCCACGAACGCCGCGTCGCACAGCGCCGCGTTCGCCGCCGGGTTGCCGCCCGAGCCGTGGAAGTCCGAGAACGCCGCCGTCTGGTTCACGTACACCCCGCCCGTCAGGTTGAGCGAGAGCTGCGCGGACTCGTCCAGGCACACCTCCTCGACCGCGCGCTCCGTCTCCGGGGACGTGGTGTACGCGCCGACCGTCATCGCGCCCTGATGGCGCACCGTGCGCCGCAGCAGCTCCAGCGCGTCCTCCGTCGAGTCCATGGCGACCGCGAAGGACACGGGCCCGAAGCACTCCGTGAGGTACGGCACCTCCTCGCCGCCCTGCCACGCCTTCTCCCAGACCTTGCGGGCGCCGTCGGCCTTCACGATCGCGGGCGTACGGACCACGGCGTCCGGGAAGTCCGGGTGCGCGATCTCCCGCGAGGCCAGCGCGATGTCCCCGAGCCCGTCGGCGCTCTCCAGCCGGGCCTTCACCCCGGGGTTGACCAGCGCGCCCAGCAGCGCGTTGGCCCGGGCGTCGTCGCCCAGCAGCCCGGCCACCGAGGCCGCCAGATCGGCCACCACCTCGTCGTACGCCTTCTCGCCCGCGTCCGTGGTGATGCCGTCGCGGGGGATCAGCAGGTTCTGCGGTGTGGTGCACATCTGGCCGCTGTACAGCGACAGTGAGAAGGCGAGGTTGGAGAGCATCCCCTTGTAGTCGTCCGTGGAGTCCACGACGACCGTGTTGACGCCCGCCTTCTCCGTGTACACCTGCGCCTGGCGCGCGTGGGTCTCCAGCCAGTCGCCGAAGGCCGTCGACCCCGTGTAGTCGATGATCCGGACCTCCGGGCGGACGGCCAGGGTCTTGGCGATGCCCTCGCCGGGCCGCTCCACCGCCAGCGCCACCAGATTCGGGTCGAAGCCCGCCTCGGCGAGCACCTCACGGGCCACCCGTACCGTCAGCGCGAGTGGCAGCACGGCGCGCGGATGCGGCTTGACCAGGACCGGATTGCCGGTGGCGAGGGAGGCGAACAGCCCCGGATAGCCGTTCCACGTGGGGAAGGTGTTGCAGCCGATCAGCAGCGCGACCCCGCGCGGCACGGCGGTGAAGGACTTCCGCAGCTCCAGCGGGTCGCGCTTGCCCTGCGGCTTGGACCAGCCGGCCGAGGCGGGGGTACGCGTCTGCTCCTGGTACGCGTACGCCACCGCCTCCAGGCCGCGGTCCTGGGCGTGCGGGCCGCCCGCCTGGAACGCCATCGTGAACGCCTGGCCGCTCGTGTGCATCACCGCGTGCGCGAACTCGTGGGTCCGCGCGCTGATCCGCGCCAGGATCTCCAGACAGACCAGGGCGCGGGTCTCGGGCCCGGCCTCGCGCCAGGCGCCCATGCCGGCGCGCAGGGCGGGCAGCAGGACGTCCGGGTCCGCGTGCGGATACTCGATCTCCAGGGGCGGCCCGTACGGCGAGACCTCGCCGCCGGTCCAGCCGTCCGTGCCCGGCTGGTCCAGCTCGAAACGGGCTCCGCGCAGCGCCTGGAAGGCGGCGAGCCCGTCGGCGGGGGCGCTGTCGCCGTACGCCTTGGGGTGCTCGGGGTGCGGGGACCAGTAACCGCGGGACCCGACCGTCTCAAGGGCCCGGTCGAGCGTGGGCCGGTGCTTCTCGGCGAGCTGCTGGGGGCTGAGCTGGGCGGCCATCGTGGACCAACTCCTCATCGAGTCATCGAGTCATCGGGCATCGGGTCACCGCGCGTCCCGCGTCGGGCTGTCGAGCGCGCGGGAGGCTGGGCGAGAGGGACGGGGCGAGGGACAGGGACGAGGGACAGGGACGAGGGACAGGGGACAGGGGCAGTGGGACGGGGCGGGAGAGGCGGGCAGGGGGAGCGGGGGGACAAGTACGGGCGGACAGGGTTAGAGTAACCGAACGATCGGTCGGGACAAGGGGATCCGGGCGATCCTGTGGAAAAGCGACGCCGACCCGGCGTGGCGGCGGACCTCGCCCCCGGAGCGCGGTCACCCGACGTCGCGCGCCCACCGACAACAGGAGGATTGCGGCCATGACAGCAATCGGGCCCGGCCGCGTCGTCGCGGTCGTCGGCAGCGGCACGATGGGCCAGGGCATAGCCCAGGTGGCGCTGGTCGCCGGCCACCCCGTGCGGCTCCACGACGCCGTGCCGGGCCGGGCCGAACGGGCCGCCGCCACCATCGCCGGACGCCTGGACCGGCTGGTCGCCAAGGGCCGGCTCGACGCGGCGGCCCGCGACGCCGCGACCGCCCGGCTGTTCCCGGCCGCGGACCTCGCCGAGTTGTCCGACGCCGCGCTCGTGATCGAGGCGGTCCTGGAGGAGCTGTCCGTCAAGCGCGAGCTCTTCGCGGCGCTGGAGGACGTCGTCGCCGAGGACTGCCTGTTCGCCACCAACACCTCCTCCCTCTCCGTCACGGCCGTCGCGGGCGCTCTGCGGCTGCCGGGACGCCTGGTGGGCACGCACTTCTTCAACCCGGCCCCGCTCCTGCCCCTGGTGGAGGTCGTCAGCGGTCACGCCAGTGACCCGGATGCCGTGACGCGCGCGTACGAGACCATGGCGGCCTGGGGGAAGACCCCGGTGCGCTGCGCCGACATGCCGGGCTTCGTCGTCAACCGCGTCGCGCGCCCCTTCTACGCCGAGGCGCTGCGGGTGTACGAGGAGAGGGCCGCCGACCCGGCCACCATCGACGCGGTCCTGCGCGAGTGCGGCGGCTTCCGCATGGGCCCCTTCGAGCTGACCGATCTCATCGGCCAGGACGTCAACGAGGCCGTCACCCACTCGGTGTGGGAATCCTTCTTCCACGACCCGAAGTTCACGCCGTCGCTCGCCCAGCGCCGGCTGGTGGAGTCCGGCCGGCTCGGCCGCAAGACGGGCCGGGGGTGGTTCCCGTACGGCGAGGGCGCCGCCGCGCCCGTACCGCGTACCGAGGAGCCCTGCGAGGCCCCGGAGACGGTCGGCCTCCATGCCCGCCTCGGGCCCGCCGCCGTTCTGCGCGAGATGATCGAGGAAGCGGGCATCAAGGTCACCCGCGACCGCACCCCACACGTCTCCGAGGGGTTCCTCGCCCTGCCCGGCGGCACGATGCTGCGCCTCACCGACGGATCGAGAGCCTCAGGGGATCCCTTCGGTCCGTCCATCCAATTCGACCTGTCGCTGGACTACCGCTCCTGCACGCGCGTCGCCCTCGCGCCCGGCGACGACGTCGACCCGGCGGACCTGCGGGCGGCCATCGGACTCTTCCAGCGGCTCGGCAAGCGGGTCAGCGTCGTCGACGACGTCCCCGGTATGATCGTCGGCCGCACCGTCGCGCTGCTGATCGACTTCGCCTGCGACGCCGCCGCCCGTGGGGTGGCCGGTGCGGAGGACATCGACACCGCCATGAAACTCGGCGTGAACTACCCTGGCGGACCCGGCGAGTGGTGCGACCGGCTCACCTCGGAGTGGGCCCGGTGCTTCCTGTCGACCTTGGACGGGGCGTATCCCGGCGGCCGCTACGCCCCGTCCCCGGCACTGACCCGCCGTGCCGACACCGAAGCGAAGCAGGGGCGTTCATGACCACCGCCAAGCGCGACACCTACACTCCGGAGACCCTGCTGGCCGTGGCGGTCCGGGTCTTCAACGAACGCGGCTACGACGGCACCTCCATGGAGCATCTGTCCAAGGCCGCGGGGATCTCCAAGTCCTCCATATACCACCATGTCGTCGGCAAGGAGGAGCTGCTGCGCCGGGCCGTCAGCCGCGCCCTGGACGGCCTCTTCGGCGTCCTCGACGAGGACGGCGCGACGCACGGGCGGGCCGTCGACCGGGTCGAGCACGTCGTCCGGCGCACGGTCGAGGTACTGATGGCCGAGCTGCCCTACGTGACGCTGCTCCTGCGGGTCAGGGGCAATACGCAGACCGAGCGCTGGGCCATGGAGCGGCGCAGGGAGTTCGACCAGCGGGTCGCCGGTCTGCTCAAGGCCGCCGCCGCGGAGGGGGACCTGCGGGCCGATCTGGACACCAAGCTCGCGACCCGGCTGCTCTTCGGCATGGTCAACTCCCTGGTCGAGTGGTACCGGCCGCACGCGGCCGGCGGCTACGGACGCGACCAGGTCGCGGACGCGGTCGTACGGCTGGCCTTCGACGGCCTGCGCACTTCCTGACGGGCCGCGCCTCTCCGGACGGGCCGCGGACACCGCCCGTCGCCTACAGGGGTGGCACACCGTTACAGGGGTGGCACACGGCTACAGGGGTGGCACACCGCCCCCGCCCGGGTCCAGGTCCGTCTCCTCGAACACCAGCAGCGTGCGCGTGGAGAGCACCTCGGGAATCGCCTGGAGCCTGGTCAGGACCAGCTCGCGCAGCGTCCGGTTGTCCGGGGTGTGCACCAGCAGCAGTACGTCGAAGTCGCCGCTGACCAGTGCGATGTGGGTGGCTCCCGGCAGCTCCTGGAGCTGCTCGCGCACCGTGCGCCAGGAGTTCTGCACGATCTTCAGCGTGAGATAGGCGGAAGCTCCCTGACCGGCCCGTTCGTGGTCGACCCTGGCGCTGAAACCACGGATCACCCCGTCGTCGATCAGCCGGTTGATCCGCGCGTACGCGTTGGCCCGCGAGACATGGACGCGCTCGGCGACCGACCGTATCGAGGCGCGGCCGTCCGTCTGGAGGATGCGCAGGATGTCCCGGTCGATGGCGTCCAGCGGACGCGGTGGCTGCTCCTGCTCGGCGGCCCGTTCCGTGCCGTCGGCCATTTGTTCAGCTCCCCTGTCTCCCGGACTGCCCACCATGGACGGCCTGCGTCCATCCCAGGCTGTGGAGAACCGTTTGTCCACAGGCTGGAGGCGTGTGTAGCCAAAATGGCCCGACGACCGAACAATCGGTAGGGAGGGGGCGCCGCGATCCGGCGTCCGCCCGCTCGCCCCGACGAGCCCGTTCGCCCCGACGAGGAGGTGCACGCGTGAAGAAGAGCAGCACGCCGGTCCAGGAACTGCCCGCCGCCGCGGCCCGTCCACCCGCCCCGCCACCGGCCTGGCAGCCGCGGACCGACCCCGCACCGCTGCTCCCCGACCCCGAGCCGTACCGCGTGCTGGGGACGGACGCCGCGGCGGGGGCCGACCCCGCGCTGCTGCTGCGGCTCTACGCCGAGCTGGTCCGCGGCCGCAGGTACAACGCGCAGGCCACGGCCCTGACCAAGCAGGGCAGGCTCGCCGTCTATCCGTCGAGCACCGGCCAGGAGGCGTGCCAGGTCGCCGCCGCCCTCGCCCTGCGCGAGCAGGACTGGCTCTTCCCCAGCTACCGCGACACCCTCGCCGCCGTGGCGCGCGGGCTCGACCCCGTCCAGGCCCTGACGCTGCTGCGCGGCGACTGGCACACCGGCTACGACCCGCACGAACACCGGATCGCCCCGCTCTCCACGCCGCTCGCCACCCAGCTTCCGCACGCCGTCGGGCTGGCCCACGCGGCCCGGCTCCGGGGGGACGACGTCGTCGCGCTCGCCCTGGTCGGCGACGGCGGCACCAGCGAGGGGGATTTCCACGAGGCGCTGAACTTCGCCGCCGTTTGGCGCGCTCCGGTCGTCTTCCTCGTCCAGAACAACGGCTTCGCGATCTCCGTACCGCTCGCCAAGCAGTCCGCCGCGCCCTCCCTGGCCCACAAGGCCGTCGGGTACGGCATGCCGGGGCGGCTGGTCGACGGGAACGACGCGGTCGCGATGCACAAGGTGCTCGGGGAGGCGCTGGCGCGCGCCCGGCGCGGCGACGGCCCCACGCTGGTCGAGGCGGTGACGTACCGCATCGACGCGCATACGAACGCGGACGACGCGACGCGCTACCGCGGGCGGGAGGAGGTGGAGACCTGGCGCGCGCACGACCCGGTGCGGCTCCTGGAGCGCGAGCTGACGGAACGCGGGGTGCTCGACGAGGACGGCGTCAGGGAAGCAGCCGCCTCCGCCGAGGCGATGGCGGCGCGGCTGCGCGACCGGATGAACGCGGATCCGGTGCTCGACCCCATGGACCTGTTCGCGCACGTCTACGCGGAGCGGACGCCGCAACTGCGCGAGCAGGAGGACCAGCTCCGCGCCGAGCTGGCGGCCTCCGCCGAGCCGGCCGGGGCCTCCGAAGGGGCCGGTGATCCGCGATGACCGACACGCTCACCGAGAAGGCGGCCGTCGCGGCGAAGCCCGCCACCATGGCGCTGGCGCTCCAGCGCGCGCTGCGCGACGCGATGGCCGAGGACCCGTCGGTCCATGTCCTCGGGGAGGACGTGGGCACGCTCGGCGGGGTCTTCCGGATCACCGACGGGCTCGCGGCCGAGTTCGGGGACGAGCGCTGCACGGACACGCCGCTCGCCGAGGCGGGCATCCTGGGGACGGCCGTCGGGATGGCGATGTACGGGCTGCGGCCGGTGGTGGAGATGCAGTTCGACGCCTTCGCCTATCCGTCGTTCGAGCAGCTCGTCAGCCATGTGGCGCGGATGCGCAACCGCACGCGCGGCGCGCTGCCGCTGCCGATCACGGTGCGGGTGCCGTACGGCGGCGGGATCGGCGGGGTCGAGCACCACAGCGACTCCTCCGAGGCGTACTACATGGCCACGCCCGGCCTCCATGTCGTCACGCCCGCGACGGTCGAGGACGCGTACGGACTGCTGCGGGCGGCCATCGCCTCCGACGACCCGGTGGTCTTCCTGGAGCCGAAGCGGCTCTACTGGTCGAAGGCCGCGTGGTCGCCGGAGGCGCCGACCGAGGTCGCGCCGATCGGGCGCGCCGTCGTCCGGCGCCGGGGCTCCAGCGCCACGCTGCTCACGTACGGCCCCTCGGTTCCGGTCTGTCTGGAGGCGGCGGAAGCGGCCCGTGCCGAGGGCTGGGACCTGGAGGTCGTCGACCTGCGCTCGCTGGTGCCGTTCGACGACGGGACGGTGGCGGAATCCGTGCGCCGTACGGGCAGAGCGGTCGTCGTCCACGAGTCCACGGGCTTCGGCGGGCCGGGCGGGGAGATCGCCGCGCGGGTCACCGAGCGCTGTTTCCACCACCTGGAGGCGCCGGTGCTGCGGGTGGCCGGATTCGACATTCCCTATCCGCCGCCCATGCTGGAGAGGCACCATCTTCCGGGAGTGGACCGGGTGCTGGACGCGGTCGCGCGGCTCCAGTGGGAGACGGAGAGCTGATGGCGCAGGTGCTGGAATTCAAACTGCCTGACCTCGGTGAAGGGCTGACCGAGGCGGAGATCGTCCGCTGGCTGGTGTCGGTGGGGGATGTCGTCGCCGTCGATCAGCCGGTCGTCGAGGTCGAGACGGCCAAGGCGATGGTCGAGGTGCCCTGCCCCTACGGCGGTGTGGTGACGGCGCGCTACGGCGAGGAGGGCACGGAGCTGCCCGTCGGGGCGCCGCTGCTGACCGTCGCGGTCGGCGCCTCGGCCCCGGCCGGTGCGTCCACGCCCGCTGCGGCCCCCGCCGCTCCGGATCCGGTGGCCGATTCCGCTCCCACGCGCCCGCCGGCGCAGGACTCCGCCCCGCCCCGGGAGGGCGCGTCGGGGAATGTGCTGGTCGGGTACGGCACGGGCGCGCCGGTGGCCCGCAGGCGCCGGGTCCGGCCGCCCGTCAACGGGGCCCGTACGGCACCGTCCGCCGTCCGGGACGGCGGGGCGGCGGGCGCACCGGGGCCGGTACCCGGGCCGGTCGCCGTGGTCTCTCCCCTGGTGCGCAGGCTCGCCCGTGAGCACGGCCTCGATCTGCGGACGCTCACGGGCTCGGGCCGGGACGGACTGATTCTGCGGTGCGACGTCGAGCGGGCGATCCGGGAAGGCGTTCCCGCGTCGCAGGCGCCGGGGTCCACGGCGGCCACCGCCCCCACCGCGGCCACCGCCTCCACGGTGGGCACGGCTTTCCCGGCGGCACCGCGGCGCCTCGCGCCGGACCGGCCCGCGGGGGCCCGGCCCGGCGGGCCGGCCACGACCGCCGGAACGCGGGTCTCCCCGGCGCCGTCCGGGGCGACGCGGGTGCCGCTGCGGGGCGTACGGGGCGCGGTCGCGGAGAAGCTCACCCGCAGCCGGCACGAGATCCCGGACGCCACCTGCTGGGTCGACGCGGACGCCACGGAGCTGCTGGGCGCCCGGGCGGCGATGAACGCGGCGGGCGGGCCCAAGGTCTCGCTGATCGCGCTGTTCGCCAGGATCTGCACGGCGGCCCTCGCCCGCCATCCCGAGCTGAACTCCACCGTGGACACGGCGGCCCGGGAGATCGTGCTGCTGCCCGAGGTGCATCTCGGCTTCGCCGCACAGACCGACCGCGGGCTGGTCGTCCCCGTCGTACGGGACGCGCACACCCGCTCCGCGGAGTCACTGAGCGCCGAGTTCGCCCGGCTCACGGAGGCGGGCCGGTCCGGCGCGCTGACGCCGCGGGAGCTGACCGGCGGCACCTTCACCCTCAACAACTACGGGGTGTTCGGGGTCGACGGCTCCACCCCGATCATCAACCACCCCGAGGCGGCGATGCTCGGCATCGGGCGGATCGCGGCCAAACCCTGGGTCCACCAGGGCGAGCTGGCGGCGCGTCAGGTCGTGCAGCTCTCGCTCACCTTCGACCATCGGGTCTGCGACGGCGGTACGGCGGGCGGCTTCCTGCGGTACGTGGCGGACTGCGTCGAGCAGCCGGCGGTGCTGCTGCGCGCCTTGTGAGGAGGCCGAGTTCGAAGAACGGGCACCCTCGCGTGCTTCGTACCGGCGATCACGGCACATAATGCAGCCATGACCGCGTATGACGCCATCGTGCTCGCCGGAGGCGCCGCCAGACGGCTCGGCGGGGTCGACAAGCCCGGTGTACGGGTCGGCGGCCGGGCGCTGCTCGACCGGGTGCTCGCCGCCTGCGACGGGGCCGCCGACACCGTGGTCGTGGGCGGCCGGCGGCCGACGGCGCGGCCGGTGCGCTGGGCCCGCGAGGAGCCGCCGGGCGGCGGGCCGCTCGCCGCGCTCGACGCCGGGGTCCGCGGTGTCCGCCCCGATACGGAGACGGTGCTCGTCCTCTCCGCGGACCTGCCGTTCCTCTCCCGGCCCACGGTGCGCCGGCTGGTCGGGGCGCTCGCCACGAGCGGCGCGGAGGGGGCCCTGCTCACCGACGCCGACGGCCGGGACCAGCCGCTGGTCGCGGCGTACCGCGCCGAGCCGCTGCGCCGTGAGATCGCCCTGCTCCGTACCGAGTACGGCAGCCTCGCCGGGCTGCCGCTGCGACTGCTCGCGCAGGAACTCGCACTCGCCCGGGTCGACGCGGGGCCCCTCGACTCCTTCGACTGTGACACCTGGGAGGACATCTCCACGGCCCGGGCCAGGATCAGGGAGCATGGGACCGTGCTGGACGAATGGATCACCGCAGTCAAGGACGAACTCGGCATCGAGCTGGACGTCGACATCTCCGTCCTCCTCGACCTCGCCCGCGACGCCGCGCACGGCGTCGCCCGGCCCGCCGCGCCGCTGACGACCTTCCTGGTCGGCTACGCGGCGGGCAAGGCCGGGGGAGACGGTCCCGAAGCCGTCGCGGAAGCGGTCCGCAAGGCCGAGGCACTGGCCCTGCGCTGGGCGGCCGAGGCCGAGCCGGGGACCGGGGCCGAGGGAGCCGACGCAGGATGACCGCCCATGACCGAGAGGTCGACGGGGCCGAGGGGATCGACGGCATCGACGACGTGCTGGCGCTGGTCGGCCGAGGGCCGGCCGGCGCGGGCGGTGACCGCACCGGTGGCGCCGCGTCCGGGCGGCACCGCGCCGTGGCGTGGCCCGACGCCCGCGCGCTCGCGGCCCGCTCCGGGCGCCCGGCACGGGCCGGGGCTCCGCCGGCCCGCTCCCGCGGGGTCCCCCTCGACCAGGCCCTGGGGCTCGCGCTCGCCGAGCCGCTGACCGCACTCACCGACCTGCCCTCGTTCGACACCTCCGCCATGGACGGCTGGGCGGTCGCCGGGCCGGGCCCCTGGTCCGTACAGAACGGCGGCGGTGTCGGCGACAACAGCAGTGCCGACGCCGATACGGACGAGCACGGCGCCGGCCTGCTCGCCGGGCATGCCACGGCGGCGCGCCTCCCCGACGGGTCGGCCGTACGGATCGCCACCGGCGCCCGTATCCCCCCTGACGCGACCGCCGTGATCCGCAGGGAACACGCCCGTACCGACCGTGCCGGACACCTCCATGCCGAGCGCCCGGTGACCCAGGGCCAGGACATCCGGCCGCGCGGCCAGGAGTGCCGTTCCGGCGAGCGCCTGCTGCCTGCCGGTTTCGTGATCACCCCCGCCGTGCTGGGGCTCGCGGCGGCCGCAGGATACGACGAACTGCCCATCGTCCCGCGCCCCCGCGTCGAGGTACTGGTCCTCGGCGACGAACTGCTCGCCGAGGGTCTCCCCCGCGACGGACTGATCCGCGATGCCCTCGGCCCGCTGATCGCGCCCTGGCTCCGCGCCCTCGGCGCCGAGGTCATCGCCACCCGCCGGCTCGGCGACGACGCCGAGGCCCTGCGCCGCGCCGTCTCCGGGTCCACGGCGGATCTCGTCGTCACCACGGGCGGCACGGCGGCGGGACCGGTCGACCATGTCCATACGGTGCTGCGGCAGTCGGGCGCCGAACTGCTGGTGGACGGGGTCGCCGTACGCCCCGGCCACCCCATGGTGCTGGCCCGGCGGGCCCCCGGGAAGCTGTTCATCGGACTGCCGGGCAACCCGCTCGCCGCGGTCTCCGGGCTGCTGACGCTCGCCGAGCCCGTGCTGTGCGCGCTGGCGGGACGGGCGAGCCGGACGCCGTACCACGTACCGGTGAGGGACGCGGTGCACGGACATCCGTCCGACACCAGGCTCGTCCCTTTCGTCCACCGCGACGAGGGGCTCGTACCGTTGCGATTCAACGGACCGGCCATGCTGCGCGGTATCGCCGCCGCGGACGGGCTCGCGGTGGTGAAGCCCGGTGGCGCGCGGCCGGGCGACGATCTGGAAGTGCTCGACCTGCCGTGGAACGCCACGGCATCGGTCGACGGAGGGTGTTTCACGTGAAACTTCCCGGCCAGGATGCGATGGCCAGGCGCGCGGACGAGCATGTGGTCGCCGCACGGGTGAGGCTGCCGCGCCGCACGGCCGTACGGCCGCTGCTACAGGTCAGTCGACGGCTGCTGATGGCGCTGTTCGTCCTCGCGCTGACGGTCTTCATCGTCTACATCGACAAGGAGGGCTACCACGACAACGCGGACGACTCCGTCGACTTCCTCGACGCCGTCTACTACGCGACCGTCACGCTCTCCACCACGGGGTACGGCGACATCGTCCCGTACAGCGACAGCGCGCGGCTGGTGAATGTCCTGCTCGTGACCCCGCTGCGGGTCCTCTTTCTCATCATTCTGGTCGGAACCACTCTTGAGGTCCTCACGGAGCGCACCCGCGAGGAGTGGCGGCTGAACCGCTGGAGGTCCAACTTGCGCGACCACACCGTCATCGTCGGCTACGGAACCAAGGGGCGCTCGGCGATACAGACCCTCTGCGCCACGGGTCTGAAGAAGGAACAGATCGTCATCGTCGACCCGTCGAACAAGGTGATCGAGGCGGCCAACGCCGAGGGGTTCGTCGGCATCGTCGGCGACGCGACCCGGAGCGATGTGCTGCTGCGGGCCGAACTCCAGCGCGCCCGACAGATCGTGATCGCCACTCAGCGCGACGACACGGCGGTGCTGGTCGCCCTCACCGCCCGGCAGCTCAACCGGGGTGCGAAGATCGTCGCCGCGGTGCGCGAGGAGGAGAACGCGCCGCTGCTGCGGCAGTCCGGCGCGGACGCCGTGATCACCAGCGCGAGCGCGGCGGGCCGGCTGCTCGGACTCTCCGTGCTCAGCCCCAGCGCCGGCACGGTGATGGAGGACCTGATCCAGCAGGGCAGCGGCCTCGACCTCATAGAACGCCCGGTGATAAAGGCCGAGGTGGGGCGGAGCGTACGGGAGACGGACGACCTGGTGGTGAGCGTGCTGCGCGGGCACCGGCTCCTCGGGTACGACGACCCGGCCGCGAGCCCGCTCCAGCTCACGGACCGGCTGATCACCATCGTCCGGGCCACGAGCCCCGCGGAGTCCGGCCTGAGCGACTGACCTGACGGGCCGCCAGGGCGGCCTGCCCGACAGCTGACCAGCCCGACCCGCCTGATTGGCCATCAGACGGAGCCGGCCGACCGCGCGGCCGACCTGGCCTCTCCGCGTGACCCGCAGGAGTAGCCTCGCGGCCATGCATGCGATCACGATTCCGGAACCCGGTGGCCCCGACGCGCTCGTATGGGCCGAGGTGCCCGATCCCGTACCCGGTGAGGGCGAGGTGCTCGTCGAGGTGGTGGCGAGCGCCGTCAATCGCGCCGATCTGTTGCAGCGCCAGGGCTTCTACGATCCCCCGCCCGGCGCCTCCCCCTACCCCGGCCTGGAGTGCGCGGGCCGGATCACGGCGCTGGGGCCCGGCGTCGCGGGGTGGGCCGTCGGGGACGAGGTGTGTGCGCTGCTGGCCGGCGGCGGCTACGCCGAGCGGGTCGCCGTACCGTCGGGGCAGCTCCTGCCCGTGCCGGAAGGGCTGGACCTGGCCACCGCCGCGGCGCTGCCCGAGGTCACCGCGACGGTCTGGTCCAACGTCTTCATGATTTCCCATCTGCGGCCGGGCGAGACGGTGCTCCTGCACGGCGGCGCCAGTGGGATCGGCACGATGGCGATCCAGCTCGCCAAGGCCGTGGGCGCGCGGGTCGCCGTCACGGCGGGCGGACCCGACAAGCTGGCGCGCTGCGCCGAGCTGGGGGCGGACATCCTGATCGACTACCGCGAGCAGGACTTCGTCGAGGAGATCCGCAAGGCCACGGACGGCGCGGGAGCGGACGTCATCCTCGACATCGTCGGCGCGAAGTACCTGGAGCGGAACGTGAAGGCGCTGGCCGTGAACGGCCGGCTCGCGGTGATCGGCCTCCAGGGCGGCGCGAAGGGCGAACTCAATCTCGGAGCCCTGCTGAGCAAGCGCGCCGCCGTCACCGCGACCTCGCTGCGGGCCCGCCCCCTGGCGGAGAAGGCGTCCATCGTGGCGGCCGCCCGGGAGCACGTCTGGCCGCTGATCGCGGCCGGACAGGTCCGGCCGATCGTGGACCGGACGTTCCCGATGGAGCAGGCCGCCGACGCGCACCGCGCGCTGGAGAGCGGCACACACATCGGAAAGGTGCTGCTCCTCACCTCCTGAGCCGCCCGGTCCCGGTCCTCACGGTGTGGTCCGGCGCGCGGCACACGCGCCGGACCACACCCACAAACCGCGGCCGGCTGCCGAAAGCTTTACAGGTACGGGCCCGAGCGGATCGCGCCATGGCCCGGCTCGCCCTCTTCCTCCGGGACGGAGCCGGGCGGCAGAGCGCGCCGCATCGATTCCAGCTGGGCCCTGGCCGCCATCTGCTGGGCGAACAGCGCCGTCTGGATCCCGTGGAAGAGCCCCTCCAGCCACCCCACCAGCTGGGCCTGCGCGATGCGCAGCTCCGCCTCGGAGGGGATCGCCTCGTCGGTGAAGGGGAGCGAGAGCCGCTCCAGCTCCTCCACCAGTTCGGGGGCGAGCCCGTCCTCCAGCTCCTTCACAGAGCCGGCGTGGATCTCCTTGAGGCGCACCCGGCTCGCCTCGTCCAGGGGAGCCGCCCGCACCTCCTCCAGAAGCTGCTTGATCATGCTGCCGATGCGCATGACCTTCGCGGGCTGTTCCACCATCTCCGTCACCGGGATCTCACGCGCCTCGGCGTCGGCCCCGCCGCCGCCGAGCGCCATCCCGTCCTGTCCGACCACCAGGACATGGGGGCTCTCCTGCGACCGTTCGTTCCTCGGCATCTCCATGCGGCCCATTGTCTCGCACAAGTGCGTCATCACGCGGCGTGCCCCCGTACGAAGACGATCCGGCTTTCGGACGGTCCGCCTTTCGTACGGGGGCACGGTTCAGGGCGGGTACGTTACGTCGCGGCCCTGCGGCCCAGCGTCCGGTGCGAGCGGGTGACCAGCGCCGCCAGGACCGCCGCGCCCAGCGGGACGGCGACCAGCAGGGCGGCGAGCGTGCCCCACGGGACGACGATGGGCACGTACGGCTCGGCCATCTGGCCGCCCTGGTCCAGTGCCTGCTGGTACCACTTGTTCTGTGAGCGCTCCTCGGTCAGGCGCAGCCCGATGGCGGGCAGCACTCCGGCCGCGGAGCCGAGGACGACCCCCATCACCGCCACCACCCCGCACTGGAAGCCGCTGAGCGTCCTGCGGACCCGCGCGGGGGCGCCGACGGCCGCGAGCGTCTTCAGATCGGCCTCGGCGTCGGCCTGGGCGAGCCCGGTGGCGATACCGGCGGCGCCGATGGTGACCAGACCGGCGAAGACGGTCAGTGCCAGCAGCACGATGTCGGTCTCGCCGACGTAGCCCTGTTCGATCCTGAGGCTGACCTCGGAGCCGGTCTTGTTGATCTCACCGTCGAGTTTCTGCTGCTGGGCGCCGGTCGGCAGGGAGGTGGTCGAGAAGTACGCGCCGAGCGGGGCGGTGCCGACGCCCGCGGCCTTCGCGGTGGCCGGGGTCATGAGCATGGACAGGCCGTACGCGTTGGTGTCCTCGGGGGTCTGGTGCACCGGGAACGACTTGATCTCGCCCGGCGGCTCCTTGCCCTGCTCGAACGCCTTGTCCGCGGCCTCGATGTCGGTGATCAGGCGGATGCCGATCTTGCCGTCCTTGTTGACGTTCCGCTTGTCGAACGAGACGACCTTGCCCTCCGCGAGCGCCTTCTCGGCGGCCGGGTCCTTGATGCCGAGGACCTTCAGCACATTGGCGTCGCCGATCAGCACACCACTGTCGACTTCGGTGAAGACCTCGTCCTCCCGGCAGCGCCAGTCCTTGCCGAGCTTGCGGCGCTCGGCCGTGGTGAACTCCGTCTCCGCGTCGTCCGCCTCCCACAGCGGGCACCGGTTGGCCTCGGGCACGATGACCTCGAACTGCCCGCAGCCCTCATCGGCGCTGTACATCGAGCAACTGGGCTTGCCGACGTTGATGCGCTCCACTTCGGCCCGGACATCGACGGGCAGGCTCTGCTGGACCGCCTGACGCACGGCGGGTACGTCCTGGCCACCGCCCTCGGTGACCATGACCGAGACCGCGCCGTGCGGCAGATTGGGGATGTACGTGGCCTTCTGCTGGGCGTCGCTGCTCGCGGTGTACGTGGAGACGGCGACGGTGCCCGCGATGGCGGCCAGCACGGCGGCCACGGCGGGGGCCGTGCGCCCGCGGTTGCGTACGGAGTCCCGCAGCGCCAGCCGCGGCGAGAGCGGCAGCCAGCGGCCGATCCGGCCGAACAGCCCCACCAGGGCCGGGGTCAGCGCGACCACGCCCAGTTCGGCGAGGGCACTGCCACCCGCGACGATGGCGAACTGATCGGTCATCAGCGACCCGTACAGCGCGATCGCCGCGCCGATCGCGACCGCGATCAGTCCCACGACCGGCAGCACCCTGCTGGACTTGCGGACGCCTCGGCGTCCGGTGAGCGAGGCCAGGACGGTCTGCCGGGAGGCGGTGACGGCCGGGACGATCGCGGCGAGCAGACCGGTCAGAACGGCGAGCAGCGCGATACCGCCCAGCTCCAGCGGCCGCATGTCGAAGCTGCCGAACCGCGCGCCCATGTAGTCCTCAAGGACAGGCTGCAGGGCGAAGGTCAGGCCGATGGCGAGAACCGTACCGACGAAGGCCGCGGTGACACCGATCACCAGACCGCCGCCGAGGACGATGGCCCTGACATGGTGCCGGTCACCGCCGTTGGCGCCGACCAGGCCGAGCTGGCGGCGGGAGCGCCGGGCCCCCACCGCGAAGGCGGGACCCGCCAGCAGGCAGATCTCCAGCATCGCGAGTCCGACGACGGTGCCGACCGCGGCCAGCTCGGCGGTCTGGGCACCGGTGCTCTGGTCGTAGTCGAGCCAGCCTTCCTTCTGGTACAGCGGGATGTCGGATCGGGCCGGCGGATCCAGGGCCACGGCGCGCGAGGCGACCAGGACACCCTTGGTGTTGATCTCCTGGACCATGTTCCACGTGAAACCACCGGAGCCGGCCAGCTTGACCAGATACGTGGTGTCGGACTGTGTCCCGGGCAGGTCGGCGGCCTTCAGTGCCTTGTCGAGGGGGGCGAGCAGCGCGCCGGGGAGGGCGTTGACCTCGTCCGCGTCCAGCTCGTTCGGCAGCTCGTACGAGCCGACGATCCGGTACTCGGCGTCCAGCCCGCGGGCGGTCAGCTTCGAGCCGACCCGCAGTCCGCTCGCCTCCAGGAAGTGCGTGGTCGCCGCGACCTCGCCGCTCTTCTCCGGGAACCGGCCCTCATCGAGGCTCATGATCCCCCGGGCCATCGGGTCCGCGGCCTTCAGCTCACGGATCTGGGTGTTCAGCAGTCCGTGCGTGGTGCGAAGCCTCCCGGAGCCCGAGGAGTCCTCCAGGACGGCGGCTCCCGCCGGGATGGCCTTCCTGAGGTCGGTGGGCCCGTCGGGGTACGGGCCCTCGTCGAAGTCCTTCGTCGGCTGGTAGGCATTGCCCTCGGGGTCCTGCATGAGGGGCTCGCCGGCGAGTTCGGGATCGGAGAACCGGGCGTCGGCGCCGCCGAGCTCCCGGTCCATCGCCTCGGCGGCGGAGAGCTCCGAGCTGCGTATGGTCAGGTCGATGGCGCCCACGCCGAGGATGGGCAGCGCGATCATGGCCAGGACGAGAAAGCTGCGTCCCTTGTTGCGGATGGCGTCGCGGCGGGCGATACGCAGCGCGGCCCGCCAGGAGTGGTACCAGGTCCTCACAGCTCGGCCGCCTGGCCGGAGAGGAGCGAGTCCGCGTCGCTGCGCAGGGTCTGGTCGACGACGGCGCCGTCCCGCAGGAAGACCACCCGGTCCGCCCAGGCGGCGAAGCGCGGCTCGTGGGTGACCAGGATGCCGGCGGCGCCCGCGTCGCAGCGGGCACGGAGCAGGGCGAGTACGGCCTCGCCGGTCTCGGAGTCGAGGGCGCCGGTCGGTTCGTCCGCGAGGACGAGGCGCCGGTCGCCGACGAGCGCGCGGCCGAGGGCGATGCGCTGCTGCTGGCCGCCGGACATCTCGTCGGGGAAGCGGTCGGCGAGCTGTTCGAGGTTCATTTCCGCGAGGGCGGCGAGCGCCTCGACGCGGGCCTTGCGCGCGGAGACGCCGTCCAGCTCGCGGGGGAGCGCGATGTTCTCGGCGGCCGTCAGGGCGGGGATGAGGTTGTAGTCCTGGAAGACATAGCCGACGCTGCGGCGGCGCAGGGCCGCGAGCTTCTTGCGGTCGGCGGTGGTGATGTCGGTCCCCTCGATGATCACCCGTCCGGACGTGGGGAGGTCGAGGCCGCCCGCGATGGTCAGCAGGGTGGACTTGCCGGAGCCGGACGGGCCCATGACGGCGACGAGTTCACCGGGGTAGACATCGAGGTTCACCCCGCGCAGGGCGTGCACCTCGGTGGCGCCGCTGCCGTGGACGCGGGTGAGCTCCTGGAGCTGGAGGACGGGGCTCTGCGCGCCCCCGGACCGGGACGGGGCGGCCGGGGGTGAGCTGGGTTGCTGTTGCGCCTTCTGCGACTGATGGTGCTGCTGTGACTTGCCGGGCATGAGGGTCCCCCCTATGGGATGTCCGTGGTGGCGGTACGAGTGGTCTGTGCTGCGTAAGTGAGTGCGTGATGGCGCACGGGTGCGGGTGCGGGTGCGGGTGCGCGAGTACGGCGCGGTGTTCCGGCAGGGAGCCCGCGGGCGGCGGAGCCTCGGCCGGGCGGCCGGACCGGGTGGCGCGGTCGGCCGCGACAGCCGGCCACCGGTGGCCGACCTGCCGGTGGCCGGTGCTCAGCGATCTGTGCTCGCTCAGCGATCCGTGCTCGGTGAGGTGCTCAGTGGTCAGTGAGGTGCTCAGTGATCTGTGTGCGGCCGCCCGCGCTCGGCCGCCTGTTCTCAGCCGGCGGGCGTGGCTCCGCCGGGCTGGTGCGCCAGCTTCGCGGGCACCCCGCCGGAGGCCTCGCCGGGCGCCGCGTCCGGCGGGTCGTCCGCGAGTTCCCCGGCGCCCTCCGTCGACCGGTCCTCGCGCAGCGGGACCATCGAGAGCCGGATCAGCCGGACCTCGCAGTGGTCGAGCCAGCGGGCCTCGGCCTCCGTCTGGAAGATGAGCTGTTCCAGGACGAGCAGCCAGGCCACCTCGTCCCGGTCCTTCGGCACGGATTCCAGCGCCTGTGCCTTGAGCCGGGTGTAGTCCTGCATCGCCTTGATCGTGTGGCGGCGCTGCGACTGGATGACCTCCCGGATGTCGACCCCCGGCGAGCCCACCGCCATGGCCAGCTTGATCGCCAGCTCGTCCCGGGGCGGGCTGGCCCGGTCGACGGGCGTACGGAACCAGGACTTCAGCTCCGTACGGCCGGCGGGAGTGATGACGTAGAGCGCGTGTCCCGCCTCGTCCTCGCCGTCCTGGGCGACCATGCCGTCACGCTCCAGACGGCTGAGGGTCGTATAGACCTGACCCACGTTGAGCGGCCAGGTGGAACCCGTGCGCGACTCGAACTCCGTACGGAGCTGAGAGCCGTAGCGCGGGCCACGTTCCAGGAGGGCGAGGAGCCCGTGGCGAATCGACATACTCAGTATGTATACCGAGTATGTCGTGGCCTGCAAGAGACCTGCGGTGGACGTCGTAAGTACGCCGTAAGTACTACCGCGGTGGGTGGGAAGGGGGAGACGGGCGGCAACGGCGCAGGTCAGCGCCGCCTCAGCCGCACCCCGAGGAAGCCGAGCCCGAGCCCGATCAGCGTGATTCCGGTGCCCAGGGTCAGTACGGAGACGCGGTGTCGTGACGCGTTGGTGACAAAGGTGGCGTCCCGTTCGCTGGGTGCGTCCGCGTTCGGGGGGTGGGCCGCCGAGGACGCCTCCGGGATCGGCGCGACCCCCTCGGGCAGTACCTCGTACTCCCCGGACGTCCCGTTCTCGTCGGTCACGGCGTTCCTGTCGGGCCCGTCGCTCCTGTCGTTCCTGTCGGGCACGTCGTTCCTGTCGGTCCCGGCGTCCTTCCCGTGCCGGTCCGGCCGGGCGCGTGAGGGGGCCGCCGGGGTGGCCGAGGGGAGTGTCGTGCGGGCGGGGCGCGTGGCGTCGCCGGAGGGGGCCGTGGACGCGTGGGGAGCGGCGGGTGACGGTCCGCCGGGGCGCCGGCCGGCCGCCGCGCCCGTGCCGGTCTCCTTGCCCGTCCCCCGTCCGGTCTGCTTGCCCGCCGTGCCCGTGGTGTCGGTCGTGCCGGTCGTATCGGTCGTACCCGTCTGCGGGTCGCGACCCGCGTCGCCGTCCCCGCCGCTTCCCGTCCCGCCGCCCGGGTCGTTCTCATGGCCGCTCCCGGAGGCCGTGTCCCGGCCGTGCCCGGGGTCGACGGCGGGCCCCTCCTCCTCGGGCCGTACGACCTGCCCGCCCGTCGGCCGGCCCGGACGGGGGCGCCCCTCGCTCGCGGGCCGCGCCGCCGACGCGGCGGGCTCCGGCGCCGCCACGAAGGCCTCGGGCGCCACGGTCGCCCCGGCCTCCTCCCCGGACGCGGCGGGTGCGGCCAGCAGCAGCGCCGCGACGGCGACCGCGGTCGCGCCGGAGAGGCGAACGGAACTCGAACTCACCGATTCAGCGTCACATGTGACACCAGAACCGGCATCTCGGGCATTTCGCTACGAATTGTCGTCGCGAGCCGCCGTCGTGAGCCCGGCGTGATCCCGACGACAGGGCCTAACCCGCGTCCCCCGTGGAGATCGTCAGCTCGAACTCCTGGTCCTTGGGGCGGATGGCCGCGCCCGGCTCGGGGTACTGGGTGATCACGATGTCCTCGGCCTGCGCGCCGTCGTCCTTCTTCTTCGGCTCCGCCCAGGTCCAGCCCGCCTTACGCAGGCAGTCCTTCACCGAGATGATGTCCTTGTACCGCAGGTCGGGGGCCTGCACCTTCGACGGGTCCAGGCTGTCCTCGGACGCGTTCGTGCACTTGTCGGAGTCGATCGTCCGGTTGCGCTCCGGGTCCCGGTGGTCCGCCGAGACCGCCGGGCCGCTGGTGCTCGTGGAGGGATCGGTCTTGTTGTCGTCCGGGCTGCCGTTCAGCGAGATGGCCGCGATCAGGCCGCCCACCGCGAGGACCGCGACCGCGATCGAGCCCACGATCACCGGGGTGTTCCGCCGACCGCCCCCGCTGCCCCCACCGCCCGTACCGGAGCCCTGCGGGGAGATGCTGTACGGCTGGGGCGACGTCGGCGCGGGGGTGTGGTACGCCGGGGCCGACTGCGGATAGCCGTAGGCGGCGCTCTGCGGATGCGCCGGCGGCGGCGTCTGAACAGGGCCGTACGCGGGCGCCGGGGCAGGCACCGGGGCAGGAGTCGCGGGGCCATAAGGGCCGGGCTGGTACGGCGTCTGGACCCCCGGGGCGCTCTGGAAGGGCCCCGGGGTCTGGGCCGACTGGTCCACCGGCGGGAAGACCGCCGCGCCCACGCCCGCCCCGCTGCTGGTCCCCGAGGCTCCCGGCACGATCACCGGGGCGCCCGGCTGCCCGGCGGTCAGCACGCGCGCGCACTCGTCGCGCATCGCGTCCGCGCTCGGGAAGCGCTCGTTGGGGTTCTTCTTCAGCGCCCGCGCGACCAGCGCGTCCATCGCCGGTGTGACCGACCGGTTGATGGTGGACGGAGCGACGGGCTCCTCCTGGACGTGTGCGTATGCGATCGCCAGCGGCGAGTCCGCGTCGAACGGCAGCCGGCCCGTCAGGAGCTGGAAGAGCATGATCCCGACCGAGTACAGGTCGGAGCGCGCGTCGACCCCGCGCCCCAGCGCCTGCTCGGGCGAGAGGTACTGCGGCGTGCCGACGACCATGCCGGTCTGCGTCATCGACGTGACACCGGACTGCATGGCGCGCGCGATGCCGAAGTCCATCACCTTCACGACGCCGCGTTTGGTGATCATCACATTGCCGGGCTTGATGTCCCGGTGGACCAGGCCCATCTCGTGGCTGGTCTCCAGCGCGGCCAGCACATCGGCCGTCACCTTGAGCGCCTTGTCGGCCGGCATCGCGCCGTACTGCCTGACGTCCTGCTGGAGCGCGGAGCCGAGCGGCTCGCCCTCGACGTACTCCATGACGATGTACGGCATCACCGCACCGTCGAGGGTGTCCTCGCCGGTGTCGAAGACGGAGACGATGTTGGTGTGCGACAGTTTCGCCACAGCCTGCGCCTCGCGGCGGAAACGCTCGCGGAAGGACTGCTCGCGCCCCAGCTCCGTGTGGAGTGTCTTGATCGCGACCTGTCGGTCGAGCGCCGAGTCGTACGCGAGGTATACGGAGGCCATGCCGCCCTCGCCGAGCAGATCGCGAAGCTGGTACCGGCCGCCCGCGACCGAACCGCCCGCATAGCGGCCCCGTGCGCCGTCGTGGCTCATGACTGTGCTCCCCCTCGGCGCGCGTGTACGCGGTCGTGCCTCGCGCGGCGGTCTCGCGTCGGCACTGGCGATACTGGCGCCGTGATCCCGTTATTACTGGCCAAGTCTGCCGCAGGCCACTGACACGTCAAGCCGGGTGCCCGATCCGTGACCGTAGACACAACAAGCGTCTCGGAAGCGTTACAGGAACCGCACGGAATTTGCATGGGCGGAGAGCCGGCGGGTTTCATGACCGGTCCATCCTGGACCGGCGTGTCACACGGAGCCTGTAGCGTGATGGCCCACAGCCAACCCTGAGCAACTACACCCTGTGGCACCGAGTATCCCGATTCCGCCAAAGACGCAGTCACACAAGCTTCACAAAGCTCCTGAGACAGACAGACCACCCGCGGACCGCGCGTGCGGCACACCCGTGGACAGACACGACGGCGAGGACTGATGGCACCCGAACCCGAAGCAGGCGGCGGAGTGCCGGGTGCGGCGGACTCCTGGGGCGACAACGGATTGGTCGGCGGGATGGTCGGCGACGGCCGCTACCGCATGACCCACCGCCTCGGCCGCGGCGGCATGGCCGAGGTGTTCGCGGCCGAGGACGTACGGCTCGGGCGCATCGTCGCCGTGAAGCTGCTCCGCGGCGATCTCGCCGAGGATCCGGTCTCCAAGGCCCGCTTCACGCGCGAGGCGCAGTCGGTCGCGGGCCTCAACCACCACGCGGTGGTGGCGGTGTACGACTCCGGCGAGGACACGGTCAACGGGCAGACCGTGCCGTACATCGTGATGGAGCTGGTCGAGGGCCGGACCATCCGTGATCTGCTCGTCAGCGCGGAGGCCCCGCCGCCCGAGCAGGCGCTGATCATCGTCTCCGGGGTCCTGGAGGCGCTCGCCTACTCGCACCAGCACGGCATCGTCCACCGCGACATCAAGCCGGCGAACGTGATCATCACGGACGCGGGCGCGGTCAAGGTGATGGACTTCGGCATCGCGCGCGCCCTGCACGGCGCGCAGTCGACGATGACCCAGACCGGCATGGTCATGGGCACGCCGCAGTACCTCTCGCCCGAGCAGGCCCTCGGCAAGGCGGTCGACCACCGCAGCGACCTGTACGCCACGGGCTGTCTGCTGTACGAACTGCTCGCGCTGCGGCCGCCGTTCACCGGCGAGACCCCGCTCTCCGTGGTCTACCAGCACGTCCAGGACATCCCCGTGCCGCCCTCCGAGGTCTCGGACGTGGCGCCGCCGGAGCTGGACGGGCTCGTCATGCGTTCGCTCGCGAAGGAGCCGGACGACCGGTTCCAGAGCGCCGAGGAGATGCGCGGGCTCGTCCAGTACGGCCTGCAGATGATCCAGCAGCAGGGCAGCCACACCGGTACCTGGAACACCGGCCCGGTCGACGCCCACATGATGGGCGGCAACACCCCGGCGATGGGCGTGGCCGCGACGACCGCGATGGGTCACCCGCCGCACAGGGAGACCGCGCAGGGCCCGATCCTGCCGCCGATGAACCCGAACGACGGCGGGTACGACGGCGGCCACCACGGCAACGGCGGCGGTCGCGGCAAGCTCCTGCTCTTCGTCGCGCTCGCGGTGATCGCGATCATCGCGGGTGTCGCGTACGCGGTGAACAGCATGGGGACCACGGACACCGGGGACGACACCAAGAACCCGACCACCCAGTCCCCGCCCCAGGACCCGACGTCCGAGAGCCCGAGCCCGAGCGAGTCGGAGTCCTCGCAGGAGAGCGACACGGACACCTCCACGGGCGGCAACGACTACCCGAGCTACGAGCAGCCGAACCGGCCGAGCTACTCGCCGACCCTCCCGGACGAGCCGTCGGACACGCCCACCTCAGCCGACACGGGCACGGCGGACGGCGGCACGGACGACGGCGGGACCGGCAGCGACCCGACGGCCGACACGCCGAGCACACCGGCCGACAACGGCGGCGGTGGCGGCGGCGGTGGCGGCGGCGGTGGCGGAGAGACGTCGAGCGGAACCGGCACGGACGCGGGTACTTCGGCGGGCGACACCTCGGCCGGCGCCATCCAGGGCACCACCGAGGGCGTGGGCACCTCCCAGGGCTGAGGAGCCAGGAGCCCATGGGCCCGGCCCGCGCCGGAACCGCTGATCCACCGGCCGGCTGATCCCCCGGCCCGCTTGGCCCGCTGACCCGCTGACCCGCTGACCCGCTGACCCGGGGCGGCGGGTCAGCCCGCGAAGGCCTCGCAGACAGCCTCGTACTCCCGCGTCCACCAGACCGCGAGGGCCGACACCGCGGCGAACAGCGGGTCGGCCCTCCGGTCGTCCAGCATGTAGCGCCACCGCAGTATCCAGAAGTCGTTGAGCCGCTCCCACCAGACCCGGTGGACCGCCGCGGCCAGCTCGGAGGCGCCCGCCCCGGCCGCCTTGCGGTAGGCCCGCGCGTACGCCCGTACCTTCGCCAGCTCCAGCTCTCCCGTCGGCCGTACGAAGAAGATCGCCGCGGCCCGGACGGCCTCCTCGGCGCGCGGCTGGACGCCGAGGCGGTCCCAGTCGATGATCGCGGCCGGCTCCGCGCCCCGGTAGAGCAGGTTCAGTGGGTGGAAGTCGCCGTGCACCCACCCCGTGGCGGGCTCCGCGCCGGGCGGCGGCCGGCGGTGGGCGTGGCGCTCCAGCAGCGCCCTGCGCTCCACGAGCCGGTGCTCGGCGAGCGTGTCGAAGACCTCGCGGCGGGCCCGGCCCCGTGCCAGGACGAGGAGCTGGTCGATGAGCGCGAAGGTGTCGGCGGGGTCCGGGCTGACGTACGCGAGCGCCGCCGGGCCCGGCTCCATCACGCGCTCCAGGCAGGTGTGCACGAGCCCGAGCAGCCCGCCCAGGCGCCGCGACGCGCGGGCCGTGAGCTGCGCGCCGTCCCGGTGGCTGCCCTCGATCCAGGGGTGCAGCGCGTAGCAGCGCCCGCCGAGGACGGTGACGGTGTCCCCGTCGGCGCCCTCGACCGGCGGCGCGACGGGCACGCCGAGCGTCTGGAGCCGCTGGGTGGCGCGGTGCTGGCGGCGGATGGTGTCGCGGTCGCCGTCGAGGTGGTGCTTCAGGAAGTACGCGCCGCGCGTGGTGCGGAGCCGGTAGCCGTGGTTGAGCAGTCCTTGGGCGACGGGTTCGCACGACAGGGCCTCGCCCGTGTTCCGGTAGCGGCGCAGCAGCAGCCGTACGGGCGGGGCCGGGGCGCGCGGGGCCGTACGGGGAACGGCGGGTGAGGCGAGGGCGGAGACGAGAGGGGAGACGAGGGGGGACACAGGGGGCGGAGCAAGGGATGAGGAAAGAGATGAGGAAAGGGGTGAAGCAAGGGGTGAAGCAAGCGGGAGGGGTAAGGCGGGGGTGGAGAGGAGGGCGGTGACAGGCGGAGCTGTGTGGCTGGCACGAGCGGCGGTGGGCCGGGGAATGACGGCGGTCGCGGCAGGCGCAGCGAGTTCATATGAGCGCGGCACTTGTCAGATGTTAGATCACGCAGCGTGTTGACTCCGTCGCTCGTCTGCGTAGTCGAGCGTGTGTACGGTAATGAACTGGGGCGTAAGCCGCATGTAGACCGGGTCGAACGGTTTTCCGTCCACATGGTGAGGTTTGGCGCCGAACATTTCGATTTCCGAGGCGGTCGGCTCAATCACCTCGGCCGTCCCGGTGAACTGCACCGACCAGAGGTCGTCCGCGCCGCTGTCGTAGTTGTCCGCCCCGTACGCCACCACGCCGCCGCCGCACGCCTGGTGGTATCCGTGGCCCGCGTGCATCCGCAGCAGGACCGAGCCGCCCGTCACGACATGGCGGGCGGGCGCGACGAACGGCATGGCCCGCATGCTCGTCGCCACGCGTCCGTACGGGACGCGGGTGAGCAGGTCGATGGCGCGGAGTTCCTCGGTGGACATGTCGTCCACTCTCCGTCACGGAAGCCGCTCCCAACAGGGGAGACGGCCCTTGAACAACGGGACGTTGGTCCCGATTAGGGCCAGGTCCGCCGCGGTACGACGCCGACCGGGCCCTGTCGTGCGACGCACCGGGCCCCTGCCGTACGACGCCCACCGGGCCCTGCGGGAGGGTCAGCGTTTCTCGGCCTGGAGCCGGGCCACGTACGCCGCCGCCTGCGACCGCCGTTCCATCCCCAGCTTGGAGAGCAGGCTGGAGACATAGTTCTTGATCGTCTTCTCGGCGAGATGGAGCCGCTCGCCGATCGCCCGGTTGGTCATCCCCTCGCCGATCAGATCCAGGATCCTGCGCTCCTGGTCGGTGAGGCCGGCCATCTTGTCGTCCGCCTTGGCGCTGTTCCCCGTACGCAGCCGCTCCAGCACCCGCGCCGTCGCCACCGGGTCGAGCAGGGACCGCCCCGCCGCCACGTCCCGTACGGCCGTCAGCAGTTCGTTCCCCCGGATCGCCTTCAGGACGTAACCCGAGGCGCCGGCCATGATCGCGTCGAAGAGCGCCTCGTCGTCCGCGAACGACGTGAGCATCAGGCACTTGACGGACTCGTCCCGGGATCTGATCTCCCGGCAGACCTCGACGCCGCTGCCGTCGGGGAGTCGTACGTCCAGCACCGCCACGTCCGGGCGTGTCGCCGGGATACGGGCCATCGCGTCGGCCGCCGTGCCCGCCTCGCCGACGACCTCGATGTCGTCCTCGACGGACAGGAGTTCGAAGACGCCCCGGCGGACAACTTCATGATCGTCAAGGAGGAATACCGTGATTTTTCCTTCTTCGTGCACAGAATTCAGTCTCACACACTCACTCCTTCCCTGCCCTTCCCTGCCGCTGGGCAGCGGGATAACGTGCCGTTGTTCCGGCGGCCTGCGAGGCTGTGACCAGTGGTTGTTCCCGACTTTGCCGATTTACTTGGAAATCCAATCAAAATTGCAGGTCAGATGGGGTTTCGCAGTAATGGTGCCCACTGGGTAACGTGCCTGTGACAGGGCGCTCGCCGGGGCACCTGTCACGTCTGTCCCGATCTGGTCGCACCCACCCTGTGCGCCGGGCGGTACAGGCGAGCCGCACTGGTTCCCGGCGGATCCCGGGGGCCGGACAGACGGAGGAGCACGCACGTGACCGTGGAAAGCACTGCCGCTCGCACACCGCGACGGAGCAGCGGTACCGGTACCAAGCGCGCGAGCGCGAAGAAAACGGCCCAGAAGAAAACGGCGACCCCCAAGGGGGCGAAAGCGACCGGCCCCGGGCCCGGTTCCGAGCCGCAGCTCGTCCAGTTGCTCAGCCCCGAGGGCGAGCGCCTGGAGCACCCCGAATACTCGGCCCTCATCGCCGACATCACCCCCGAATCCCTGCGCGGGCTGTACCGGGACATGGTCCTGACCCGCCGCTTCGACGCCGAGGCCACCGCCCTCCAGCGCCAGGGCGAGCTGGGACTGTGGGCCTCGCTGCTCGGCCAGGAGGCCGCGCAGATCGGCTCCGGGCGCGCGCTGCGCGACGACGACTACGTCTTCCCGACCTACCGCGAGCACGGCGTCGCCTGGTGCCGCGGGGTCGACCCGACCAATCTGCTGGGCATGTTCCGCGGCGTGAACCACGGCGGCTGGGACCCGAACTCGAACAACTTCCACCTCTACACGATCGTCATCGGCTCGCAGACCCTGCACGCCACCGGCTACGCCATGGGCGTCGCCAAGGACGGCGCGGACTCGGCCGTGATCGCGTACTTCGGGGACGGCGCCTCCAGCCAGGGCGACGTGGCCGAGTCGTTCACCTTCTCCGCCGTCTACAACGCGCCGGTCGTCTTCTTCTGCCAGAACAACCAGTGGGCGATCTCCGAGCCGACCGAGCGCCAGACCCGGGTGCCGCTCTACCAGCGCGCACAGGGGTACGGCTTCCCCGGCGTCCGGGTCGACGGCAACGACGTGCTCGCCTGCCTGGCCGTGACCCGCGCCGCCCTGGACCGGGCGCGCCGGGGCGAGGGGCCCATGCTGGTGGAGGCGTTCACGTACCGGATGGGCGCGCACACCACCTCCGACGACCCGACGAAGTACCGCGCGGACGAGGAGACGGAGGCGTGGCAGGCGAAGGACCCGATCCTGCGGCTGCGCCGGTACCTGGAGCGCGAGGGCAACGCCGACGAGGCGTTCTTCGCGGCGCTGGACGAGGAGAGCGAAACGCTCGGAAAGCGGGTACGTGACGTGGTACGGGCGATGCCGCAGCCGGACCCCATGGCGATCTTCGACCATGTCTACGCCGACGGGAACGCGCTCGTGGACGAGGAGCGGGCGCAGTTCGCGGCGTACCAGGCGTCGTTCGTGGATTCCGGACCCGCCGGCACCGCGGCCGAGGGTTCCGCCGAGGGGGGTAACCGATCATGAGCGGCGTACAGAAGCTCCCGATCGCGAAGGCGATCAACGAGTCGCTCCGCAAGGCGCTCGAAACCGACCCCAAGGTCCTGATCATGGGCGAGGACGTCGGCAAGCTCGGCGGCGTCTTCCGTGTCACGGACGGCCTCCAGAAGGACTTCGGCGAGGAGCGGGTCATCGACACCCCGCTTGCCGAGTCGGGCATCGTCGGCACGGCCGTCGGGCTGGCGCTGCGCGGCTACCGGCCGGTGGTGGAGATCCAGTTCGACGGGTTCGTCTTCCCGGCGTACGACCAGATCGTCACGCAGCTCGCGAAGATGCACGCCCGCGCGCTCGGCAAGATCAAGATGCCGGTGGTGATCCGTATCCCGTACGGCGGCGGCATCGGCGCGGTCGAGCACCACAGCGAGTCGCCGGAGGCGCTGTTCGCGCATGTGGCGGGGTTGAAGATCGTCTCGCCGTCCACGGCGTCGGACGCGTACTGGATGATGCAGCAGGCCATCCAGAGCGACGACCCGGTGATCTTCTTCGAGCCGAAGCGCCGCTACTGGGACAAGGGCGAGGTCAACACGGAGGCCATCCCCGACCCGCTCCACGGGGCGCGGGTGGCCCGGGACGGTACGGATCTCACCCTGGCGGCCTACGGCCCGATGGTGAAGGTCTGCCTGGAGGCGGCGAACGCCGCGGCCGAGGAGGGCAAGTCGCTGGAGGTCGTCGACCTCCGGTCGATGTCGCCGATCGACTTCGACACGCTCCAGGCGTCGGTGGAGCGGACGCGCCGGCTGGTCGTCGTCCACGAGGCGCCGGTCTTCTTCGGCGCGGGCGCGGAGATCGCCGCCCGGGTCACGGAGCGCTGCTTCTACCACCTGGAGGCGCCCGTGCTGCGGGTGGGCGGCTACCACGCGCCGTATCCGCCGGCCCGGCTGGAGGACGAGTACCTCCCGGGCCTGGACCGGGTGCTCGACGCCGTCGACCGCTCGCTCGCGTACTGAGGAGTGCCGTGACCATGACTGCTGACATCTCCGCCCGGTACCGGGAGTTCAGGATGCCCGACGTGGGCGAGGGGCTCACGGAGGCGGAGATCCTGAAGTGGTACGTACAGCCGGGCGACTCCGTCACGGACGGCCAGGTCGTGTGCGAGGTGGAGACGGCGAAGGCGGCCGTCGAACTGCCCATCCCGTACGACGGGGTGGTGCACGAGCTGCGCTTCGAGGAGGGCACCACGGTCGACGTGGGCGCCGCCATCATCACGGTGGACGTGGCGCCGGGGAGCGGCGGGGCACCGGCTCCCGCTCCCGCTTCGGCCCCGGAGCAGGCCCCGGAGCGGGCCCCGGCTTCGGCTCCGGCTTCGGGAGCCTCGGCGTCCGCCTCCGCTCCGGCTTCCGGGGCCGGGGCGGCGAGTGGCGGCCGTACACCGGTGCTCGTCGGCTACGGGGTGGCCGAGGCGTCCACGAAGCGCCGCCCGCGCCGGGGCGCCGCCGCGGCCGCCGCGGCTGCCGCGGCGACTCCGCCCGCCGCGGTGCCCGGCCAGGTGAACGGCCACGCGGGTACGGCGCCGGCCGCCCCCGCGCGCCCGCTGGCCAAGCCGCCCGTACGGAAGCTCGCCAAGGACCTCGGCGTGGATCTGGCGACGGTGACGCCGTCGGGCCCGGACGGGATCATCACCCGCGAGGACGTCCACGCGGCGACGGCCCTGCTGCCGGAGCGGACCGGGGCCCCGGCCGCCGCACCGGCCGCGGCGCCGGCACCGGAACCCGTCCCCGCCCAGGCCACCGCGTCCGCGTACGCGCCCGGAACGGCCCGGGAGACCCGTATCCCCGTCAAGGGCGTACGGAAGGCCACGGCCGCCGCGATGGTGGGCAGCGCCTTCACCGCGCCGCACGTCACGGAGTTCCTGACCGTCGACGTGACCCGCACGATGAAGCTGGTCGAGGAGCTGAAGTCCGACAAGGACATGGCGGGTGTACGGATCAGCCCGCTGCTCCTCGTCGCCAAGGCGCTCCTGGTCGCCCTCAAGCGGCACCCCGACGTCAACGCGGCGTGGGACGAGGCCAGCCAGGAGATCGTGCTCAAGCACTACGTCAACCTGGGCATCGCGGCGGCGACCCCGCGCGGCCTGATCGTTCCGAACATCAAGGACGCGCAGGACAAGACGCTGCCGCAACTGGCCGAGGCGCTGGGGGAGCTGATCACCACCGCCCGCGAGGGCAGGACGACCCCGGCGGCGATGCAGGGCGGCACGGTGACCATCACCAATGTCGGCGTCTTCGGCGTCGACACCGGTACGCCGATCCTGAACCCGGGTGAGTCCGCGATCCTCGCGGTCGGCTCGATCAAGCCCCAGCCCTGGGTCCACAAGGGGAAGGTCAGGCCGCGCCAGGTCACGACCCTGGCGCTCTCCTTCGACCACCGGCTGATCGACGGGGCGCTCGGCTCGATGTTCCTCGCCGATGTGGGCGCGGTCCTGGAGCAGCCGAAGCGCCTGATCACCTGGGCGTGATCGGCGGAGGGTGACGGACAGAGGTGGGGGACGGCCGCTCGGGCCGTCCCCCACTGCTGTCCCCCGCTGCCGTCATCCTGTCGGTCGGAACTCCTCATGGAGCCCCGGCCGACAGATGGGGGGATGGCTCAGTCGCGCTGAGCGTCCGCCGGGAGGGTCCGGAGCTTCATCGTCTTCGCGGTCGAGGCGCCGAAGCCGTGGTCGAGCATCTTCGCCGCGTCCTTGTAGCGGTCGGAACCGTTCAGGACGACGCCGACGAGCGTCTTGCCGCCGCGCGTCGCGGCGAACACCAGGCAGGGCCCGGCGGCGGTGCCCGTGCCGGTCTTGATGCCGATGGCACCGTTGTAGGAGCCGAGCAGCTTGTTGGTGTTGTACCAGGTGTACGTGCGCTTGCCGCCGTTCGCGGCCGGGGCCGTGGCCTTGTACGACGTCGCCTTGACGACCGCGCGGAAGTCCGCGTTCTTCATGGCGTACTGCGCGATCTTCGCCAGGTCGCGCGGCGTCGTGTAGTTGTTCCCACCGCCCGATATGCCGTCGAAGGAGTCGAACTTGGTATTGGTGAGCTTCAGTTCCTTGGCCTTCGCGTTCATCTTCGCGATGAACGACTTCGTGCGCGCCGCGTTGGTGGAGCCCGTGCCGTACGTGTCGGCGAGAGCGTAGGCGGCGTCGCAGCCGGAGGGCAGCATCGTCCCGTACAGCAGCTGGCGGACGGTGAGCTTGTCGCCGGTGCGCAGGTCGGCGGTGCTCGCGCCCTCCTTGGTGACGTAGTCGCGGTACGCCTGCTTGACCGTCACCTTGCGGTTGAGGTCCACGCCCTTGGTGCTGAGCACCACCGCGGCCGTCATGATCTTCGTCGTGCTGGCCATCTGGCGCCGGGTGTCGGCCGCCTTGCTGTAGACCGTGGCACTGGACGAATTGTTCAGCAGGAACGCGCCCTTGGCGGTGACGGCCGGGGCGGCGGCGGCCGCCTGCGCCGGCGCGGCCAGGACGGTGACGGAGAGCAGGGCGCCCGCGCCGAGGGCTATCACGGCGGACCTGCGCACGCCGGGGTGAGTGGATGTCAAGGAAACACTCCGAGTTCGCGAATGCGGGTGAAAACGTCGGTACATCGTCTGAGAGCTCTGATCACGCTGAACGCCGCGCGTCAGGGCCGTTTCGGGGCTCCTGGCGAGAGCCCGCTGAAAAGGGTCCCGACAGAAGACCTGTGAAGGGGCCTCAGAGATGCGCGATTCCAGGTAATCATTCCGGAAAAACTGATCCGCAGGGACCCAGGGGTTTCGGAGTTGCCGGCGCGCTGACGTGCCGCCGACGTGCCGACGTGCCGCCTCAGGGGCCGGCGGTGAGCCGGGCCGCCGAGGCGATCGTGGCGCGTGCCTCGCGCTCGTTCAGACCGGTCCGTACGGCCGCGTCGACCAGTGCCTCGGTGAGCGCGTCGCCGAAGCCGTGCTCGTACGCCCGGCAAGCGGCCCAGAACAGCCGGGTGTTGCGCTGCCCCTCGTGTGCGGCGAGCACGAACTGCACCAGGCCGTGGCCGCGCGCGGGCCGGTCCCGCGCGTGCCGGGGCCGGGCCGGCGGCGTCAGCAGGCGCAGCAGGGCGCGCGGGCAGGGCGCGGGCGCGAGTCCGGCCGTGCCCGGGGCGAGCCGGTAGGCGCCGCGGGCGGTGACGGAGCCGGGGCCCACGAGATAGCCGCCCGCGCCCCGTACGTCGATACCGGGCGCGAGCCGGCCGGCGGAGTTGGGCACGACGACGTCCGGCGGGCCGGTGAGCCAGATGTGCCGGCCGCCGCTGGGCGTCAGCACGACCACCGTGTCCGGCAGCGTGAAGAGGTGCTGGAAGGCGAGGTGCTGGAGCGCGGCCACGGAGTCCGGTGCGGGCTCCCGCAGGGGGTTGGTCCTGGGGCCCGGCGAAGAGCCGGGGGTGACGGCCCCGTCCGCCGGGCCGACGTCGAGGTCGATGCCGATGAGCCGGTGCGGCGGCCGGCCGCAGGCGATGCCGTACCCCGTGGCCCAGGGCGCGGCGGCGAACAGCGCCCGTACCCCGGCCGGGTCGGTGGTGGCGTCGTGCACGCCGTGGCCGGGACGGCCGCACTCGCCACGGCAGAGGGAGGGGCCGCCGGGCTCGTCCCGGTGCGGTGAGCGCAGGGCGGGGAGCTTGGCGGGGGACAAGGGGAAGACGGGGAGCCCACGCTCGGCAGCGGACAGCGCGTGCGCGAGGGCCGGGGAGGCGGTCTGCCGGAGGGTGGTGGCCATGGCTCCATGTTCGTACAGGTGTTCGAAGAAGGGAAGAGGGGAGGGCGGGAAGGCGCTACGGGAGGAGGCGTTACGGGGTGGATTTCGTCGCGGGGCGGCGGCGGGCCGGGGGGTGTGCCGAAACGCTTCGCCTCTTGCGGCGTCCGGGTTCCGGGGAGTTCTCGCCGGGGCCGGTTCCCGCGTCCGTGGTGCGATGCGGGGCTTTGAGGGTGCATTGGGGGTTTATCGACTTGTCCTCACGCTTGCGAGGGAATCGGTTCCTCCGGGGTGGTTCCGGGCGGATTCGGTGGGCAATTCTGAGTTCGCGACGTCGCCACGAAGACCGGAGCGGCCGGCCAACCGCCCCGGATCGAACTGCACTACCCGCCGTACTTCTGGTTCCTGGAGGAAATGACATGGCAAGCTTCCGTACCGCCCGTGCCTTCGCCGCTGTCGCCGCGCTGCCCTTGGCCGCCGCGCTCTTCACCGGGGTGGCCAACGCCGACAACGGCGCACTCGCCAACGATGGATCGAACGCCGGCGCGGCCTCGATCAGCGGCAGCGGGGTGGGCGGTCACAACTTCGGCAACTCGACGACCACGCAACAGGTGGCGACGGGTGCCGGGGCGTCCAACCAGAACAACACCGCGAGTGTGGTGGGCTCGGGCTTCACCTCGATCGACCAGTCCAACGAGAACATCTCGGTGAATTTCACCAATCTGTGGTGGTGAACGCGGCCCGACGGGGGGCGTGACTGAGGGGTGAACGACGACCTGCGCGGCGGTGCGGAAGCACCGCCGCGCAGCCGTCTGCCCGGACGGGCGTCCGCCCGGCGGCGGGGCGGTCGCGCCGGAGGGGCCGGCGCGACCGCGTGGCACTGTCGCGTGGCGGGGGCGGTGCCAGGGTCGGCCCCTACAGTGCGCGTCCGCTTTCCTCCACCTTCAGGAGGTGTAGTCACCTCCACCCCTACACCCTGAGGCGGAGACGTCTTCGGGACCTGGGGCCGATCCCCCGGCCGGGCCCCGCTCCTAGCGTGGAGCCATGACCACGCCTGTCTGCCCGAGCGCTTCCACAGCCGCCAAGCCGGCCGCAAAGCCGGCCGCGCAGTACGTGCCGTACGCCGCGCAAGCGCCGTATCCGCCCTACACGTCGTTCTCGTCGTACGTACGGGCGCGGGGGCCCGTGCTGCTGCGTACCGCCCGTTCGCTCACCGCCAACCCCTCCGACGCGGAGGACCTGCTCCAGACCGCGCTCACCAAGACGTACGTCGCCTGGGACCGGATCGAGGACCACCGGGCCCTGGACGGCTATGTCCGCCGGGCCCTGCTGAACACCCGCACCTCGCAGTGGCGCAAGCGCAAGGTCGACGAGTTCGCCTGCGAGGAACTGCCCGAGCCCGCGGGCCTGCCCGAGCCGGACCCCGCCGAGCGGCAGGTGCTGCACGACGCGATGTGGCGCGCGGTGATGAGACTCCCCGACCGCCAGCGGGCCATGGTGGTCCTGCGGTACTACGAGGACCTCAGCGAGGTCCAGACCGCCGAGGTGCTCGGTGTCTCGGTCGGCACGGTCAAGAGCGCCGTGTCCCGCGCGCTCGGCAAGCTCCGCGAGGACCCGGAACTCTCCCCCGCACGCTGACAGCCCGACCCCCCCGCCGCACGTGTGGCCCCAACGCACCGGTGGCCCCGACGGATTCGGGGAACTTCCCGCAGCGGTTTCTACTCCTGGGTAGTGACATACCGACTGGTACGCGCGCAGAATCTCGGCAGCGAAACACCGCCGCAACGAATCGCGACGCGACGCCAACACCCTCCGGGAGGACGCCGTGCTGAGCACCATGCAGGACGTACCGCTGACTGTGACCCGAATCCTGCATCAGGGGATGACCATCCACGGAGCGTCACAGGTCGTCACCTGGACCGGAGAGGGCGAACCGCAGCGCCGCAGCTTCGCCGAGGTGGGCGGACGCGCGACCCAGCTCGCCCGCGCCCTGCGCGACGAACTCGGTGTCACCGGCGACGAGCCTGTCGCGAGCCTCATGTGGAACAACTCGGAACACCTTGAGGCGTATCTGGCGGTCCCCGCCATGGGCGCGGTCCTCCACACGCTCAACCTGCGTCTCCCGCCCGCACAGCTCGTCTGGATCGTCAACCACGCGGCGGACCGCGTGGTGATCGTGAACGGTTCGCTGCTGCCACTGCTCGCCCCGCTCCTCCCGCAGCTGCCCACCGTCGAGCACATCGTCGTCGCGGGAGCCGGCGACCGCACCGCGCTGGACGAGGCCGTGGCCGCGCGCACGGAGTCCGGGGCTCCCGTACGGGTGCACGCGTACGAGGAACTGATCGCCGGCCGTCCCACCGCCTTCGGCACCTTCGACTGGCCGGAGCTGGACGAACGGTCCGGGGCGGCCATGTGCTACACCTCCGGCACCACCGGCGACCCCAAGGGCGTCGTCTTCTCCCACCGTTCCATCTACCTGCACTCGATGCAGGTCAACATGGCCGAGTCGATGGGGCTGACGGACCGGGACCTCTCACTGGTCGTAGTCCCCCAATTCCATGTGATGGCCTGGGGTCTGCCGCACGCGGCGTTCATGACCGGTGTCAGCATGCTGATGCCCGACCGTTTCCTCCAGCCCGCCCCGCTCGCCGACATGATCGAACGCGAACGGCCCACCCACGCCGCCGCCGTCCCCACCATCTGGCAGGGGCTGCTCGCCGAGGTCACCGCCCGCCCCCGGGATCTGACGTCCATGGCCCGCGTCACCATCGGCGGTTCCGCCTGTCCGCCGTCCCTGATGGCGGCGTACGACAAGCTCGGGGTACGGCTCTGCCACGCCTGGGGCATGACGGAGACCTCGCCGCTCGGCACGACGTCCAATCCGCCCGCCGGACTCACCGCGGAGGAGGAGTGGCCGTACCGCCTCAGTCAGGGCCGCTTCCCGGCCGGGGTGGAAGCACGGCTCGCCGGGCCCGGCGGCGACCTGCTCCCGTGGGACGGCGAGTCCGCCGGTGAGCTGGAGGTACGCGGACCGTGGATCGCGGGGGCGTACTACGGGGGCGCGGGCGCCGAACCCTTCAGGCCGGCGGACAAGTTCAGCGAGGACGGCTGGCTGCGGACCGGCGACGTGGGCGTCATCGGCCCGGACGGCTATCTCACGCTCACCGACCGGGCGAAGGACGTCATCAAGTCGGGTGGCGAGTGGATCTCCAGCGTCGAGCTGGAGAACGCGCTGATGGCCCACCCCGACGTGGCGGAGGCTGCGGTGGTCGCCGTACCGGACGACAAGTGGGGCGAGCGGCCGCTCGCGACGGTCGTCCTCAAGGACGGCGCGAGCACCGGATACGCGGAGCTGAAGGAGTTCCTCGCCGGGAAGATCGCGAAGTGGCAGGTGCCGGAGCGGTGGTCGGTGGTGCCCGCGGTGCCGAAGACGAGCGTCGGGAAGTTCGACAAGAAGGTGATCCGCAGGCAGTACGCGGACGGCGAGCTCGACGTGACGCGCTTGTAGGTGCGGCGGCGCGGCTGTCCGTACGGCGCCGCCGCAGCCGGCCGGCGCCGACTGGCAGGTCAGCAGGTCAGCAGGTCAGCCGGTCAGTTGGTACCGATCTTGGCGAGGAGGTCGACGATCCGGTCCTGCACCTCGGTGCTCGTGGAGCGCTCGGCGAGGAACAGCACGGTCTCGCCGGAGCTGAGCAGCGGCAGCTCCGCCTCGTTGATGCCGGCCGAGGTGTATATGACCAGCGGGGTCCGGTTCAACTGGCCGTTGGCGCGCAGCCAGTCGATGATCCCGGCGCGCCGGCGCCGTACCTGCATCAGGTCCATGACCACCAGGTTCGGCCGGATCTGGGCGGCGAGGTTGACGGCGTCGTTGTCGTTCGCGGCGCGCGCGACCTGGAGGCCGCGCCGTTCCAGTGTCTCCGTGAGGGCGAGCGCGATCTCCTCGTGCTCCTCGATCACCAGCACGCGTGAGGGGTGCTGCTCGCTGTCGCGCGGCGCCAGGGCCTTGAGGAGCACGGCCGGGTCGGCCCCGTACGCAGCCTCCCTCGTCGCCTGGCCCAGCCCCGCCGTCACCAGGACGGGGACCTCGGCGGCGACCGCGGCCTGGCGCAGCGACTGGAGCGCCGTACGGGTGATGGGGCCGGTCAGCGGGTCGACGAACAGGGCGGCGGGGAACGCGGCGATCTGCGCGGCGACCTCCTCGCGGGAGTGCACGACGACGGGCCGGTAGCCGCGGTCGCTCAGCGCCTGCTGCGTCAGGACGTCCGGCGCGGGCCAGACCAGCAGGCGGCGCGGGTTGTCGAGCGGCTCGGGGGGGAGTTCGTCGTCGACGGGCTGCGGCTGGGGGCGGTTGGCGACCTCGACCGCGCCACCGGGGCCGTCCAGCGGCTCGGGGCCCTCGGCGCCCTCGTCGGGCGCCCCTATGGCGTACGAGCGGCCCGTGGCCGGAGCGGTCGGCAGCCGCAGTCCGCCGCCCTGGGTGGCGCCGCCGGGGACCTGGGTGGTGGGGAGGCGGCCTCCCAGCGTCTGGTGCTGGCCCTGGGGCTGGCCCGACGGCTGTGACTGGGGTTGCGGCTGAGGGGAGGCGGCGGCCCCGACCGGCTCGGGGCGCTCGGTGCCGGCGGGCGGGGTGCCGAGCTTGCGCCGACGGCCGGAGGGACCGGAGGGGCCCGCGGGCGCGGCCGGCGGGCGGCCCTGCTGCGGAATCTGCTGCGGGATCTGCTGCCCCTGCTGGGCCAGGGGCACGCCCTGGCCCAGCGTGCGCACGCTGATTGCGCGGCTCTGGGTGGAGTCCGGCGGGACCGGGACGGGGACGGGGGCCTCTTCCGGCAGGGGCTGCGCGGGCGGCAGCGGCTGGTGCGCGCCGAGCCGGGGGTGCGGTACGGAGGACTCGGCGGACGGCTCCGAGGCGGCGACCGAGGCGGCGGCGGGCGCCGGCGCGGGCTCGGGTTCTGGAGCGTGCGCCGGGGCGCGGGGCGGACCGGGCGCCGGAGCCGCAACGGGTGCCGGCCCCGCGACAGGTGCCGGAGCCGGGGCGGCCGGGGCCGCGGGCACGTCGGCGGGCGCGGGCTCCTCGGGCCAGCCCGGCGGCGGTGCCATGAACCCGAAGCCGGAAGTGGTCGGCATCCCCTGTCCGTTGGTCGCCGTTCCCGCGGGCTGAGCCGCACCCTGCCGGGGGAAGGCGCCGACCGGGGCGGCCGGTACGGGACTGCCCCAGCCGTTCGGGTCCGGCGCCCCGGCCGTCTCGGCGGCGGGCACCGGGGCGGGGGCGGGAACGGGTCCGGGCTGGGCACGGCGCCCCGCCGCGGGCAGGGGGTGCGGCTGCGGCGGGGTGTGGTCGTCGTCCGGAGCCATGCGTACGGCGTCGTGCCGGCCCGGCGGCGAGGTGTCTTGGGCGGCGGGCGCGGGGACCCTGCGGTCCGCCTCGGCGGGCGGCAGGGCGAACGCGCTGCGAGCGCTGTCCGCCTCGGCCGGGGGGTTGCAGTACGAGTGCTGGACCACCCCGTTCGGGGCGCCCTTCTCGCGGCCGAGGATGTCGGCGCACTTGTCGGTCCGCACG